>NZ_JBHUZM010000110.1:0-26511 GCF_042667665.1 Streptomyces sp. NPDC057307
GGGCGGGCCGGCGGCCGGGCCGCCCCGCGTGCGCGGTCGTGTCAGGACACGGTCGTCCCGGTGCCGGTCAGCGGGCGCCCAGGAGGTGGTCCATGGCCAGCTGGTCCAGCTGCTCGAAGGCCATGCCGCGGCTGGCCGCGGCCGCCACGTCGAAGTCCTCGTACGCGGTGCGGTCCGCCAGCAGAGCGGTCACGCCGTCGGCGGCCGTCGGCTGCGCCAGCTCGTCCAGGCGCGAGGCGCGCAGCGCCTCCTGGACCTCCGGGTCGGCCCGGAACGAGGCGGCGCGCTCCTTGAGGATCAGGTAGTTGCGCATGCACCCGGCGGCGGACGCCCACACCCCGTCGAAGTCCTCGGTGCGCGGCGGCTTGAAGTCGAAGTGCCGCGAGCCGTCCCAGCCCGCCGTCTCCAACAGGTCCACCAGCCAGAACGCGGCGCGCAGGTCGCCGGCGCCGAAGCGCAGGTCCTGGTCGTACCGGGTGCCGTGCTGGCCGTTGAGGTCGATGTGGAAGAGCTTGCCCGCCCACAGGGCCTGCGCGATGGCGTGCGGGAAGTTGAGCCCGGCCATCTGCTCGTGGCCGACCTCGGGGTTGACGCCGTACAGCTCGGGGCGCTCCAGGCGCTCGATGAAGGCGAGCGCGTGGCCGACGGTCGGCAGCAGGATGTCGCCGCGCGGCTCGTTCGGCTTGGGCTCGATGGCGAACTTGATGTCGTACCCCTGGGACACGACGTACTCGCCCAGCAGGTCGAAGCCTTCCTTCATCCGGTCGAGCGCGAGGCGCACGTCCTTCGCACCGCCGGACTCCGCGCCCTCCCGGCCGCCCCAGGCGACGAACCGCTTGGCGCCCAGCTCGGCGGCGAGGTCGATGTTGCGCAGGGTCTTGCGCAGCGCGAAGCGGCGGACGTCGCGGTCGTTGGCCGTGAAGCCGCCGTCCTTGAAGACGGGGTGCGTGAAGAGGTTGGTGGTCACCATCGGCACGACGAGCCCGGTGGTGTCCAGCGCCTGCCGGAAGCGCTTGATGTGCGCCTCGCGCTCGGCGTCGGACGAACCGAAGGGGATCAGGTCGTCGTCGTGGAAGGTCACTCCGTACGCGCCCAGTTCGGCGAGGTGCTGTACGGACTCCGTGGGGTCGAGCGCCGGGCGCGTCGCGTCTCCGAACGGGTCCCTGCCTTGCCAGCCGACCGTCCACAGACCGAAGCTGAACTTGTCCGCGGGGGTGGGAGTGAAACGATCCGTCATTTCTCTGGCCGCCTTCGATACCTCAGGTCCAGCAGGTGCAGACCTTTTTGTTTCCTGACATGACTAATAATGCACGTCTGGGTGGGCACGGAAAAGACCCCGCGTTCGTCCAACCCTGTCCGAGGCGTCGAACGCCGCTTCGGACAGGGAAATGACACCTATCCCTGTCGGATGCTCGACAACATCACGTAATTTGTTGGCCTGCGGCCAAAATCCCGCCGCAAGCCCGGAAACGGAAGAGGTACGACCGTGCCCCACAGCCAGGTGGTCATCGGCGTCGACAGCTCCACCCAGTCGACCAAAGCGGCGTTCACCGACGCGGCGACCGGACGGCTGCTCGCCGTCGGGCGCGCGCCGCACCGGGTGACGGGCGAGGCCGGGGCGCGGGAGACCGACCCCGAGGTGTGGTGGCAGGCGCTGCGCGAGGCCGTCGCCATGGGGCTCAAGGAGTCCGGCGTACCGGCGTCCGCCGTCACGGGCATAGCGGTCGCCGGCCAGCAGCACGGCCTCGTGGTGCTCGACGCGGCCGGGCGGCCGCTGCGGCCCGCGCTGCTGTGGAACGACACCCGCTCCGCCCCGCAGGCCGCCGCGCTCACCGAGGCACTGGGCGGGCCCGACGCCTGGCTCGCCAGGACCGGGTCCGTGCCCGTCGCCTCGATGACCGCGGCGAAGTGGCAGTGGCTCCGGGAGAACGACCCCGCCTCCGCCGAAGCGGCCGTGGCCGTCCGGCTGCCGCACGACTTCCTCACCGAACGCCTCGCGGGTACGGCGGCCACGGACCCCGGCGACGCGTCGGGCACCTGCTGGTACTCCACGGAGAGCGGGGCGTACGACCCCGAACTGCTGTCGCTCGTCGGCCTCGACGAGTCGATGCTGCCGGCCGTCGCCCCGACCGGCGGCGCGCGGGTCGGCTCGCTCACCGCCTCCGCCGCCGAGGAACTGGGACTGCCCGCCGGTATCGCGGTCGCCGCCGGGACCGGCGACAACATGAGCGCGGCCGTCGGCCTCGGCCTCGGCGGCGCCGGGCTGCTGGACCATCCCGTGCTGAGCCTCGGCACGTCGGGCACGGTCTTCGCGGCCACGCGCACCCGGCCCGCCTCGGCCGCGCTGTCCGGGTTCGCGGCGGCCGACGGCACGTTCCTGCCGCTCGGCTGCACCCTGAACTGCACGCTCGCCGTCGACAAGGTCGCCGAACTGCTGCGCCTCGACCGCGACGACGTGGCGCCCGGCGGCGAGGCGGTGCTGCTGCCGTACCTCGACGGCGAACGCACCCCCGACCTGCCGACCGCCTCCGGCCTGCTGACGGGCCTGCGGCACGACACGACGCCGCAGCAGCTGCTGGGGGCCGCGTACGAGGGTGCCGCGTACACGGTCCTGCGCGCGCTCGACGAGGTCCTGCGTGCCTGCGGTCTCGACCCGGCCGACCCGGCGGCGGCGTCCCGGCCGCTGCGGCTGGTGGGCGGCGGCGCACAGGGCCGTACGTGGGTGGAGACCGTACGGCGCCTGTCCGGCCGCCCGGTGATCGTGCCGGAGAGCGGCGAACTGGTCGCCCTGGGCGCGGCGGCGCTGGCCGCGGCGGCCGCCACGGGCGAGGACCCGGTGGCGATCGCCGCGTCCTGGAAGACCGGGGACGGCCCCGAACTCCCGCCGGTGGCACGGGACATGGAGACCTGGGAGCGCGTCGGCTCGGTGCTGGACCGGGCGGCGCCGAGCCTGCTGTCGTAGGGGCGCGGGAAGCCGGGCGCCCGGGGATCCGGGGCCCGCGGGACGAGCGGGGCGCATGGGGCACCGGCGTGGGGAATCGCGCCGGTGCCTGGCCCGGATCGCCCTCTTGATGGCGGGTCGGGGACCGACCTACCCTGCGGGTTGCGCGGCGTCGCCGCGCGCCGGAGGAGGGACGAGACCCGCCCATGTCCGACGCACCGTACGACGACGCGCTCAATGACGCGCTCGATGACGCGCTGCCGGACGCGGACATACTCAAGGCCCTCACCCTGTACACGGCCAGGGGCGGCGGGGCGGCGATCGGCGGCGTCCGGCTCCGGGACGTCAAGCGACGGCAACTGCTGCGCTGCGAGGTCGTCCGCTTCACCGAACGGCGCCACGAGACACCCCGGACCGCCTTCGGTAGGGAGGATCTGTCGGCGCTGCCTCTTTACGAAGGCGCCATCACGGACCACCCGTTGCCGGCGCCCGAAGGACCCGGCAGGCTCACCCTGATCCGCGCGGGCTCCTACCGGCCGGTGCCCTGCCCGTGCGACAACGGCATGCAGCAGTGCGCCGGTTGCTCGGGCAGCGGCGGGCATCCGTGCACCTGCCGCAACGAACCGCCGCCGTGCGACGTGTGCCTGAACGTCGCACCCTGCTCGGAGTGCGAGAAGACGGGCAGGCGCCGGACGCGTACGACGAAGGCCCGCCCCGCCGCGACCGGTCCGGGCGCCACGGCACCCGGCGCTCAACGGGTCACCTGCGCGGTGTGCGGCACGCCGGAGGCCGCGTGCCCGCGCTGCTCGGGCCGGGGCCGGATCCGGTGCCCGCACTGCGAAGGCCGGGGACGCGAGACCTGCGCGCGCTGCTCGGGGCAGGGGGTCGGCACGCACGACGTGTGCGGCGGCAAGGGCAGCCTCACCCACTGGGTGGAGGGGACGGTCGAGTACGCGCACGAGACCGCGTCCCTGTCGCTGCCCAAGCCGGACTGGCCCGACAAGGTGCGTGACCGGCTGGCCGCCGTCGCCCGGTGGGAGCCGTGCGACGTCCGGGCGGACGACGCGGCGCCCGCCGGTGTGGACGGCGAGCACCGTGCCGCCGTAACGACCCACCTCGCTCGCGGGAGGGTGGAACTGTCCCGGCGGGTGACTCTGGAAACCTGCCCGCTGGCCCGTGTGGAGCTGATGGACAACCCGAACCGGGTCTTCCACGTCTTCCCCGGCACCCGCAGCCTCGAAGTCGTCTCGACCCTCTCGAACCGGCTGAAGCAGCGGCTGATCGCGGCCGGGGCGGTCATCATCATCGTGCTGGCGCTGATCCTGTGGCTGCTCGCGTAGGGGTGTCCGACTGCTGACACCGTCCGCCCTGAGGGCGGGGCACCTCCGGTGCTTGAAGCGCTACGGGGAGGGAGCGGGCGCCCCGGCGTCGCGCGCCGGGCGGGAGCTGTCAGCCACGGCCCAGGGCGTGTCCGCGAAACGTCGGACAGCTGCGGACCACCGGCCGGTCAGCCCGTCGTCAGGCCCGACGCCGACTCCGTGAGCGCGTCCAGGACCGGGCGGATCAGCGGGTGGCGGTCCGCGCCTCTGCGGACCGCGGCGAAGACCCGGCGCGTGGCGGGCGGGCCGGACACCGGGCGTACCACCGTGCCCTTCAGTTCCATCCCGCGCAGCGCCGAGCGCGGCACGAGCGCCACCCCGGCGCCGGCGCCCGCGAGGGCGACCACCGCGCGGAAGTCGTCCGACGAGTGCACCAGGCGTGGTTCGAAGCCCGCCAACTCGCAGGCGAGGCGCATCACTTCATGGCACGGGTTGCCCGGATACGGGCTGATCCAGTCGCTGTCCGACAGTCCCGCGAGCGGTACCTCGGTCTCGCGGCCGAGCGGATGCCCCTCGGGCAGGACCGCGTCGAACGGCTCGGCGTAGAGCGGTACGCGCGACAGGCGCGGGTCGTCCTCGGTGGGCGCGCCCCGGTATTCGACGGCCAGCGCCACGTCCGCCTGGCCGTCGAGCAGCAGCGGCAGGCTCTCGTCGCCCTCGGAGTCCCGCACCCGGACGCGGATACCCGGGTGCGACCCGGCGAGACTCGCGATCGCCGGGGCCAGCACCTCGGCGATCCCCGTGGCGAACGCGGCGACCGTGACCTCACCGGCCGCGCCTCCCGCGTACGCCGCCAGCTCCGCCTCGGCCCGCTCCAGCTGGGCGAGGACCTCGTGGGCGTGGGTGAGCAGGATCTCCCCGGCCGCCGTCAGCCGTACGCCCCTGCCGCTGCGCGTCAGCAGCGCGTGACCGGTCTCCTGCTCCAGCGCGGCGAGTTGCTGGGAGACGGCCGACGGGGTCAGGTACAGCGCCGCCGCCGCGGCGGTCACCGTACGGTGGTCCGCCACGGCGCGCAGGATGCGCAGCCGCCGGGGGTCGATCATTCGGCCATACTGCCAGGTCGGGACGGCGGTCGGGGCGGCGGTCGGGGCGGCGGTCGGGGCGGGCCGACCGCGCGGGCCGGGCCGGTCCCGCCCGGTCCGGCGGCCGTCAGGCTTTGAGCGCCTCGCGCGCGTCCACGAACGCCGCCACCGCCCGCCGTACGTCCTCGGTCGAGTGCGCCGCCGACAGCTGGACCCGGATCCGCGCCAGCCCCATCGGGACCACGGGGTACGAGAACCCGATCACGTACACCCCGCGCTCCAGCAGCAGCTCCGCCATCCGCCCGGCCTCGGCGGCGTCGCCGATCATGACGGGGGCGATGGCGTGGTCGCCGGGCAGGATCTCGAACCCGGCCGCCGTCATCTCCGTACGGAAGAGCGCCGTGTTCGCGTTCAGCCGCTCGCGCAGTCCGTCGGCGCTCTCCAGCAGGTCGAGGACCTTGATCGAGGCGGCGGCGATGACCGGGGCGAGGGAGTTGGAGAAGAGGTACGGGCGCGAGCGCTGGCGCAGCAGCGCGACGATCTCGGCGCGGGCGGCGACATAGCCGCCGGAGGCGCCGCCGAGTGCCTTGCCGAGCGTGCCGGTGATGATGTCGACGCGGTCCATCACGCCGTGCAGTTCGGGGGTGCCCCGGCCGCCGGGGCCGACGAAGCCGACGGCGTGGGAGTCGTCGACCATCACCATGGCGTCGTAGCGGTCGGCGAGGTCGCAGATCTCGGCGAGGGGCGCGACGTAGCCGTCCATGGAGAAGACGCCGTCCGTCACGATCAGCCGGCGGCGCGCGTCCTGGGACTCCTTGAGGCGCGCTTCCAGCTCGGCGAGGTCGCGGTTGGCGTAGCGCAGCCGGCGGGCCTTGGAGAGCCGGATGCCGTCGATGATGCTGGCGTGGTTGAGGGCGTCGGAGATGACCGCGTCCTCGGGGCCGAGGAGCGTTTCGAACACGCCGCCGTTGGCGTCGAAGCAGGAGGAGTAGAGGATCGTGTCCTCCTGGCCGAGGAACGAGGAGAGGCGCCGCTCCAGCTCCTTGTGGATCTCCTGGGTGCCGCAGATGAAGCGTACGGAGGCCATGCCGTAGCCCCACCGGTCGAGGGCGTCCTTGGCCGCCGCCACGACGTCGGGGTGGTCGGCGAGGCCGAGGTAGTTGTTGGCGCAGAAGTTGAGGACGTCACCGGAGGCGGCGGAGACGGAGACGGACGCGTTCTGCGGGGTGGAGATGACGCGCTCGGGCTTGAAGAGACCGGCGTCGCGGATCTCGTCGAGGGTGGCGCGGAGGTCGTCGCGGACGGACGCGTACATGCGGGGCTCCAGGGTGAGCGGGGGAGGTCTTACGGAGGGGGCGGGCGCCGGACCCGGAAGGATCAGGCCCAGTTGAGGATGATCTTGCCGCCGGTGGCCGTGGCCGCCTCGTCGAAGGCCGCGTCGAAGTCCTCGTAGCCGTAGCTGCCGGTGATGACGGGCGCGAGGTCGAGGCCGCCTTCGAGCAGCACCGTCATCGCGTACCACGTCTCGTACATCTCGCGGCCGTAGATGCCCTTCACCGTGATCATCGAGGTCACGATCTTCGCCCAGTCGACGGCGAACTCGCGCGCGGGCAGCCCCAGCATGGCGATCCGGCCGCCGTGCGTCATGTTGTCGACCATGTCGCGCATCGCCTCCGGGCGGCCGGACATCTCCAGGCCGATGTCGAAGCCTTCCTTGAGGCCGAGCCGGCGCTGTGCCTCGGCGATGCCGATGTCGGGGTCCGACACGTCGAGCGCGAGCGTCGCGCCGACCTTGCGGGCGATCTCCAGGCGCTCGGGGCTGACGTCCGTGATCACGACGTTGCGCGCGCCCGCGTGCCGGGCGACGGCCGCCGCCATGATGCCGATCGGGCCGGCGCCGGTGATCAGCACGTCCTCGCCGACCAGGGGGAAGCTGAGCGCGGTGTGCACGGCGTTGCCGAACGGGTCGAAGATCGCCGCGATGTCGAGGTCCACGGGCGCGCGGTGGACCCAGACGTTCGACGCGGGCAGCGCGACGTACTCGGCGAACGCGCCGTCACGGCCGACGCCGAGTCCGACCGTGCTGCGGCACAGATGCCTGCGCCCGGCCAGACAGTTACGGCAGCGGCCGCAGACCAGGTGGCCTTCGCCGCTCACGAGGTCGCCGACGGCGATGTCCTGGACGTCGCCGCCGACGGACACGACCTCGCCGACGAACTCGTGGCCCAGCACACGCGGCGTCTCCACCGCCTGCTGCGCCCAGCCGTCCCAGGCCCGGATGTGCAGGTCGGTGCCGCAGATGCCGGTGCGGAGCACCTTGATGAGTACGTCCGAGGGGCCGGCCTCCGGCTCGGGCACATCGGTGAGCCGGAGCCCCGGCTCGGCCGTCAGCTTCACAAGTGCCTTCATCGGGGCGGCTCCAGGTGGTGCGGGCGCGGACACTCGTACGGGCGCGAGTGCTTGTGCGCGTACTTGCGCGACTACTGACGCGACTACTGACGCGAGTGACTCTGATCGACGTCGGCACCAATCTGCCGCCGCCGCGACCGTGCGGTCCATCGAGGATTTCTTAAGCGGGTCGACAGCGCAGCTTCACGCCGTTCGCCCTGGTGGTCGCGCCGGAATCTCCGGTTTGGCGCTGACCAAGGCTCTGCTGGACCGAGGATTCCCGGTGGATGTCGTCGAGCGCCATGTGGGGGCCGAGGCGGAGGTCGATGTCACCGCGGCCCTCTCCGCCTTCCAGGATCGGCGTGCTGGGTGGTCTCCCAGAACCACCGACGGGACAAGGCTCGCAATCTGCCCACAGCGCTGCGCAACCTCACCTTCCGCCGGGCCGGGGAGCGACTCTTCAAGGCCAACCACGCTCCCCTGCACGCGCTGCCGTAGGCCCGGAGGCGGATCGGCGTACGCGCGCATGGATCCGGACGGGTGGCCTGATATGAATTCGACCACTTGTGCGGAGCCGAGTGCGGCATCGGGGAGGTGCGACTCCGCCGTTCCCCTTACGATCGGTGCCCACCGCGAGTCACGAGTGGGAGTGAGACAGCGTGAGCAGTCCGTTCAAGGCGTCAGTGGTCAAGGCGGCGCAGGCCGGGGACCGGTCGGCCATGGATCGACTCGGCCACGAGTCGCTGCCGCTGGTCCACCAGCTCGTCGGCCACGCCCTGCACGGTCACCCGGAAGTGCACGGGGTGGCGCGGGACACGGTGCGCCACGTCCTCGGCGGCCTCGACGGGCTGCGCCGCCCGGCCGACTTCCGCTCGTATCTGGTCACCATCGCGGCCGCCCGGATCCGTGAGCACGCGGACTACGTGTACGACCCGGCCCTCCCCCGCCCCGACTTCGACTTCGTCGATCTGATGATCAGCCGTCTCGGGCTGTCCGGTCAGCACCGGGAGGTCGCCGAGGCCACGCGCTGGGTCGACCGGGAGCACCACACGCTGGTGGCGCTGTGGTGGCTGGAGACCGCCGGTGAACTCACCCGGCCCGAGGTCGCCGCCGCCCTGGCCGCCGACTCGCGGCAGGTGGACGGGCGGATCGAGCGGATGTGGCACGAACTGGACACCGCCCGCGTGGTGGTGCGCGCGCTGTCGGCGGAGCCGCCGTGTGTCCTGCTGGAGCAGCTCGTCGGCGGCTGGGACGGCACCGCGTCCCCGCTCTGGCGTGAGCGAATAGCCGGGCACACGTACGACTGCACCGTCTGCTCCGGGTACGCGGCCGGCCTGGTGCCCGCCGACACCCTCGTGGCCGGCCTCGCGCTGGTACCGGTCGGCGCGCGCCAGGACCCGTCGCCGACCGCGTCCGTGTCCTCGCACGGCGAGGGCGGCGAGGGCGGCGAGGGCGGCGAGGGCGGAGCCGGGAGCCGTACGCGGGCCCGGGACACCGCGCGCCGCGACCGGCGGGCGAAACGGCGCCGCGCCGTCACCGTGACCGCCGCCGTCGCCGCGCTGCTCACCGCCGCGGGCGTCGCCCAGTACGTCACGGGCGGGCAGGACCAGGACGAGTCACGCGCGTCGTCCGCCGTCGAACCGGAAGCGCTGGAGCCCAAATCGGCCGCGAGCCGTACGGCGGAGTCCGCCGGCCCCTCCCCCTCCCGCGGCAGCGCGAGCCCGTCGCCCTCGCCGACCCGCTCGCCGTCCAAGAAGGCGGCCGAGCCGAGCAAGTCCGCAGCCGAGCCGCGCCCCTCCACCGCCGATCCGGCGCCGAAGCCCGACCCGAAGCCGACGACGAACGAACCCCAGCCGGGCGGAGGCGGCGGCGGCTTCGCCGAACAGGTCACGACACTCGTCAACTCCGAGCGGTCCAAGGCCGGTTGTGGACCGGTGAGCGCCAACGCGCAGCTCGCGACCGCCGCGCTGCGGCACTCCCAGGACATGGCGGCCAAGGACTACTTCGACCACAACAGTCCCGACGGCAAGGACCCCGGCGACCGCATCACGGCGGCGGGCTACCGGTGGACCACCTACGGCGAGAACATCGCCAGGGGCCAGCGGACACCTGCCGAGGTGATGGAAGGCTGGATGAACAGCCCCGGCCACCGGGCCAACATTCTGAACTGCGCCTTCAAGGAGATCGGCATGGGTATCCACGACGCGTCCGGCGGACCGTGGTGGACCCAGGCGTTCGGTGCGCGCGGCTGAGGGCTGAGGGCTGAGGGACCCCACGCACTTTGTCTCTTTCGGCCACCGGCCCGTGACGTATCGAGCACGATCAGGACTATTTCAATCGCGGATTGCACTCAACCGCGCGGATTCTTCCGGAACCGATCTCTCCGCTGCCGCACGGGAAAGCCCGCACCCGCCCTGACATGGGAACCCCCCGGCAGGGACTCCGCGTGTGATCCCGGCCACTCCGCATGCGGTCAATTCCGGCCAGGCATGGGCCGCTCGAACTGTTATTGACGAACCGTCATGGACAGATACGCTCCATTCGAACAGCGGCCGCCCCACACCGGCCCGCACCGGATTCCCACTGAACCAGCCCTGCGCCCACACATCCCCCAGGAGGCCGGTCATGACGTGCGTCGAGGAACAGGCGTTGGCCCGGCAGCTACCGGCCGTACCGTTCTACTGTCCGGTGGAACCCGCCGTACATCCCGGCGCTCACGTCCTCAACGACCTGACGGTCGACTGGATGCTGCGGCAGAATCTCGACACCGACGAGCACCAGCGCAAGCGCCTCACCCTCTGCGACTTCGGCGGGCTCGCCGCGTCGACGATGCCGTACGGGAAGCTCGAACCCCTCACCCTGATGGCCAAGTTGCACGCCGTGCTCTTCTCGCTCGACGACGGCGTCTGCGACGAGACCGACGCCACGGCTGATCTGATGGCCCAGGAGACCTCCCGCATCCTGCGCGCGGTCGAGGCCCCGGCCGCGTACTCCCGCGCCGACTCCCCGCACACCGCCGCGTTACGCACGCTGAGGACGGAGCTGGAGCAGTACGCGTCCCCGCGGCAACTGCGCCGCTGGACGGACGCCATGCGGGTGTACACCTCGGGCCTGGTGTGGGAGGCGTCCTGGCGTCGTAACGCCCAACTCCCTTCACTCAACGACTACATCACCCTGTGGATGCGTGCCATAGGGATGGCGCCGTCCACGGCGATGATCGAGATCGTCGGCGGATTCTCCGTCACGGACGAGGAGTTGGCGGACCCGCGCGTCCAGGCGCTCACCGAGATCGTCTGGACGCTGGTCAGTTGGGACAACGACCTCTACTCCCGGAACAAGGAACTGCTGCGGGCGGGCGACGACCTCAATCTGATCGACGTGCTCTGCCAGGAACTCGGCTGCGAGCCGCGTGCGGCGCTGACGCACGCTGTCGCCATGCGGGACCGGGTGATGGTGCTGCTCGGCCGGCTGAGCGAGCAGGTCCTCGCGGACGCGAGCAGTGAACTGCGCGGCTACATAGAGGGGTTGGGTCAGTTCGTCCGGGGCCATCTCGACTGGGCGTCGGTCTGTCCCCGCTACTCGGTGCCGTCGGGACCGGCGGCGCAGCCCGGCGGCTGGTGGAAGCCGTACCCCTCCGACGCGGGCCGGGAGCCGCTGCCGATCCCCACGATCTCGTGGTGGTGGGAGCAGTTGGACACCAGATCCTGAAGGACGCCACCTCCTGACCGTCCGACCGCTCCCACCACGCCCTCTCCCTCGCCGGCCGTCAGTAGCCGCGCCACCACCGCACGACCGCCTGCCAGGCCCGCGCCGGAGCACCGGGCCCGCGCTGCGCGGGGATCAGCCCGGCCGGCGTCGGAGGCGGCGGGGACCCGGCGGGCGCCACCGGCACCGGCGGCGGCACGTGCGGCGGTACGGCGGCCGGACCGGACGAGCCCTGCGCCGGCACCGGGCGGGGCGACTCCACCTGCCACTCGTTGCGCGGCGCGTGCTGCGGCGTCGCCGACGGCGGCCCGGCGACATCCTGCGGCGGACGCGCGGCGAAGGTCACCGGCAGCTCCTGGAGGTGCCGCGACATGAGCGACGCCGACCAGCTCAAGTCCTCCTCCGAAACGGCCAGTTGGAGGTCGGGCAGCCGCAGCAGCAGCGCGTCGATGCCGGTGTCGGCGATGGCACGCCCGATGTCCTGTCCGGGGCACTCGTGCGGGCCGCCGCTGAAGGCGAGATGGGCGCGGTTGCCCTGCATGGAGGCGTTGACGTCGGGCCGCACCACCGGGTCGACGTTGGCGGCGGCGATGCCGACGACCAGCGCGTCGCCCGCCTTGATCCGCTGCCCGCCCAACTCCGTGTCGCCGACGGCCCATCGGCCGAAGATGGTCGTGAACGGCGGCTCGTCCCAGAGGGTCTGCTCGACCGCCTCGGGGAGTGTCATATGACCGCCGCTGAGCTGGGCGCGGAAGCGCGGGTCGGTGAGGACCATGCGGAGCACGTTGGCGATGAGGTTGGCGGTGGTCTCGTACGCGGCGATGAGCACCAGCCGCAGATGCTGGGCGACCTCGGCGTCCGTGAGCCCGGCCGGGTGCTGGACGAGCCAGCTCGCGAAGTCCTCGTCGGGCGCCGCCCGGCGACGGGCCACCAGCCGGTCCAGGACCCCCATCACGTACGCGTTGCTCTCGACGGCGGTCTCGGTGCCCTTGATCATGTCGCGGGCGGACTGGACCAGTTGCTCGTTGTACTCCTCGGGCATACCGAGGATCTGCGCCATCACCATCATCGGCAGGTGCTCGGCGAAGCGGCTGACGAGATCGGCCTTGCCGTCCTGGCAGAAGTCGTTGACGAGCCGGTTGCTGTAGCGGTTGATGAAGCGCCGTACGCCCCGGTGGTCGATCCGGCCGATCGAGTCGGTGACGGCGCCGCGCAGCCGCTCGTGGTCGGCGCCGTCCGCGAAGACGCAGATGGGCTGCCAGGTGAAGACGGGCGCGAGGGGGTGGTCGGGCGGCACGCTGCCGTCGTTGACCGCGCGCCAGCGGCGGGAGTCCCGCGAGAACTGGGAGGGGGTACGGGTCATGTGCAGGTTCTCGCTGTGGCCGAGGACCAGCCAGGCGGGTACGTCGCCGTGCAGCAGGACCGGCGCCACCGAGCCGTGCTCGGCGCGCAGCTTCTCGTACAGGCCCATGGGGTCGTTCTCGGCCTCGGGGCCGTAGAGCCGTCGCAGCCCGGAGGGCGCCGGGCGGTCGCCGCCGAAGGCGTCGGTGACCAGGCCGTGGGCCGGGCAGCCCGGCGGCGGGGCGGTGTGGTCGTCCGTTCCCGGCCGGTGCGAATAGGGCGTTGTCACGGTCACTCCAGGGATGGGAGCCAGGGATGGGAGGAGGCGGGGCGTGAGGCCGTGGATCAGGCCGGCAGCGCCAGCGAGTGCAGATAGCGCATGAGGGTCAGCAGGACGTCGCGGCTCGACGCCCGCAGCCGCGCGTCGCAGTCGACCATCGGCACCTCGTCGGGCAGGTCGAGCGCGGTGCGCAGCGCCTCGACGGGATGGCTCGGCGCGTCGGGGAAGGTGTTGACGGCGACGACGAACGGCACGCCGCGCTCCTCCAGCCGCCCGATCACGTCGAAGCTGACCTCGAGACGGCGGGTGTCGACGAGAACGACGGCGCCGAGGGCTCCCTCGAAGAGGCCGTTCCAGAGGAACCAGAAGCGTTCCTGGCCGGGGGTGCCGAAGAGATAGAGCACCAGTTGCTCGCTGATGCTGATCCGGCCGAAGTCCATGGCGACGGTAGTGGCGGTCTTGCTCTCCACCCCGGAGTTGTCGTCCACGCCAACGCCGGCCTGGGTCATGGTCTCTTCGGTGGTGAGCGGGCGGATCTCGCTCACCGACCCGACCATGGTGGTCTTGCCGACCCCGAATCCGCCCACGATCACGACCTTCACCGCGGATGTCGCCGTGGTGGGAAGTACGTCCTCGCTCCGGGGGCCTGTGATCGTGTCAGAGCTTCTGGAGTCCATGCATCACCGCTTCGAGAAGGGACCTGTCGGGGAGTGTGGCGCGGGCGACGGGCGCGCGTGACTCGACCAGATCCGTTGTGAGGAGGTCGGTCAGCAGCGCCGTCACCACGCTGAACGGCAGACTGAGATACGCCGACAGCTCGGCCACGGACAGCGGCGCCCCGCACAGCCGCAGGATGGCGGCCTGTTCGGGCGGCACCGTCGGTGAGGGGGCCTCGCGTGCCACGATCATGGTGACGAGGTCGAGCGAGGCGCGCTCGGCGCCGTCCGGGCCACCCGTGATCACGTACAGCCGTTCCGGGTCCCCCACGTCCGCCCCGGGCAGCCTGCGTTCTCGTCGGGGAGGAGTCATCCGGTGTGCCCGTCATGTCGCGGCGGACTCGTCAGATGGGCGCCGATCCGGACGACCATGTCCCGCATCCGGGCGCCGACGAGTCCGGCGTCGACCGTCTCGTCGGCGAGTACGGCGAGGTAAGCGCCCTTGCCCGCTTCCATCAAGTAGAAGAATCCGCCGCTCACTTCGATGACGACGAGGCGCATCCGGCCGTCGCTCATGGGGATCTCGGCGGCGACGGCCGCGGCAAGGCTCTGCAGTCCCGCGCAGGCGGCGGCGAGACGGTCGGCGACGTCGGGGTCACCGCCGTGGCGGGCGATCCGCAGACCGTCGGCGGAGAGCACGACGATCTGCTGAACCTGCGGAACCCCGTCCGCGAGCTCCTTGAGCATCCAGTCCAAGTTGGCACGCTGCTGGATCACTTCAGGTCCCCTTTGCCCCACACGTCGTCTGATTCACCGCGGTCGCCGGGCCGGTCCGGCGGCGCGTCCCCTGTGCCTGTGGCTGTGCCTGTGCCTGTGCCTGTGGCACCCGTGGCACCTGTCGCACCGGTCGAGGGCTCCTGCGGATGCGGGTCACCGTTGACCGCCTTGGTGAAGGCTTCGAGCCAGATGCCGGGGCCGGGCTCCCCAGGGGCTTCCCCGGTGCCGTTCGACGTCCCGTTCGACGTCCCGTTCGACGTCCCGTTCGGCGTCCCGTTGGCGGTGCCGTTCGCGGTGCGGCGCGGCGCCGGTGTCCGCACGATGTTGTGCGAGCCCAGCGGCGCCCTGCCACGGCTGCGGCGCTGCGGGAGACCGTTCGCCGTCCACTCGGTGACGACGGGTACGTCGTCCTCCATGGCGGCCCTGACGGGCGCGGGCCGGACCGGGCCGGTGACCGGGCGGGGAGCGGGAACGACGGCCGGGGCGGGCGCGGGTGCGGACCCGGGGTTCGGGGCCGGGGCCGGCGCGTCCGGGACGCGCCGCTTGCGCATCTCGGGCAGCTCCGTGCCACCGGTCCCCATCGCGGTCGCGCCGATGCCGTGGGCGATGCCGGGCGCGGGCCCGGTGGTGACCACGTCGCGCGGTACGACGAGGACGGCGCGGACACCGCCGTACGCGGACTGCCGCAGCGAGACCTGGAGGTTGTACATCTGGCAGAGGCGGCCGACGACCGCCATGCCGAGCCGCGGTGTCTCGCCGAGGTCGTTGAGGTCGATACCGGCCTGCGCCTGCGCGAGCATCCGCTCGGCCCGTGTCCGCGCCTCCTCGCTGAGGCTGACGCCGCCGTCCTCGATCTCGATGGCGATGCCGGTCTGCACCTCGACGGCGGTCACATGGACGCGCGTCTGCGGGGGCGAGTAACGGGTGGCGTTGTCGAGGAGTTCGGCGCACGCGTGGATCAGCGGTTCGACCGCCGTGCCGACGATGGCCACCTTGGCGATCGAGTGCAGATCGACCCGCTGGTACTCCAGGATCCGGGACATGGCACCACGCAGCACGCTGAACAGCGGTACGGGCCGGGGCCATTGACGTCCGGGCCGGGCCTTGCCGAGTACGGCGACGCTGTCGGCGAGCCGTCCGATGAGGGCGGTGCCGTGGTCGATGCGCAGCAGGTCGTCGAAGACCTCGGGGTTACGGCCGTGGTGCTCCTCCATCTCCCGCAGCTCGCTGGCCTGTTGGTGCACGAGGGACTGGACGCGGCGGGCGATGTTGACGAAGGAGCGCTGCGCGGACTCGCGCATGGCCTCCTCGTCGTCGACGATGTCGAGGATCGCGCGGAGCAACGCGCGCTGCGAGTCGGGGAGTTCGCGGTAGCGCTCGTCGCCGTCGACGATGACGCGCATGACCTCCTGGGGCGAGTTCCCCCGGCGGAGCTGGTGGATCGCGAGTGGCATCAGTTCCTTGCCCAGGCGCACGCTCTGACTGTCGTGCTCGGCGATGCGCCGCTCCAGGAAGGCGACATGGTGCCCGTACCGCGTATGCAGAGCGCGCGCCGCCTCTCCCCTCCGAGCGATCTCCCTCGCACCCCAGCTGACGAGAACGGTGACGAAGGCGCCGTACAACGCGACCGGTATCCGGGCGGCGTCGGCGACGAAGACCACGACGAAGGCCGTCGCCGTCGCCATCAGGGCCGCGGAGAGCAGAAGCGCGCGAACGGTGGGTGACGCTTGATCATTCATGGGTGCTTCAACACGAACCATGTAAGCCCTCTGGCGGTCGATTCAGGGGTCGGGTATTCGAAACTATTGCGGCACATGGGAACAAGCGCCTGATTCCGTATCAACTCGGCGCGCTCCGCGAGAGCTTAGTGCGAGCACAACACCGCATCGGCATATTCATAAACCTCGTGCGCGGGCGCACTCGACAGGCATAGACTCGCGCTTTTTGCACGGAGAGCTTCGAGAGCCCCACACATAGTGACGACATCAGTTCGAACGACGAGGCCGTGTGCCCCTGTCGGCCGCGGAGGGACGAACCAGGCGGGTCCGGGAGCCGGTTGTACGATCACGCCATGAAGGCCGTCGCCGAGCCCATGATCGAGATCCTCTCCGGAAGCATCGTCCTTCGGGACGAGGGCACGAAGACGGACTGGACCGTCGAGGTCGGGGCATTCCGGCTGGCGCCGTGTCCCGTCACCCGCGAGCTGTACCGCGCCGTGCTGGGCGAGGCGCCCGGGAGTCCGGCGGGACCGGGGACGCCGGTGACCGAGGTCTCGTGGCTGGACGCGGTCCGGTTCTGCGACCTGCTCTCGGAGGCGAGCGGGCTGGCCCCTTGCTACGGGGGCACGGGCGCGGGCGTGCCGGGGGATGCCGACGGGCAGGGTGTGGTCTGGGACCGGGAGGCCGACGGGTACCGGCTGCCCTCCGAGGCGGAGTGGGAGTACGCGTGCCGGGCCGGCACGCCCGGTGTCCGTTACGGGGAGCTGGACGAGATCGCCTGGCACCGCGGGAACTCCGGCGACCGGGTGCACGGCGTGGCGACCCGGGCCCCGAACGCGTGGGGGCTGCACGACATGATCGGCAATGTGTGGGAGTGGTGCTGGGACGTGTACGACCCGGAGGTGTACGGGCCGTACCGGGTCTTCAGGGGCGGCGGCGCGTACGACGTGCCCCGGGGGTGCCGGGCGTCGTGCCGGCGCAAGAGCCACCCGACCTTCCGCGTCGACGACCTCGGGTTCCGGCTCGCCCGGTCGGGGTGACGGCGCCGCGGTGACTCGGTGCCGGTGACGAAGGGGGCGGCTTCGCGGACCGTTTCGTTCAAGACCGTCGGTGGCCCGACCGCGCAGACTCGTCCCATGGACCTCACCCACACCCCGAACCTCAGCGGCGCCTGTGCCTTCATGTCCACACACGCGCGGCTCCTGGACCGGCGCCGCTTCGAGCTGCTGCGCGGCACCGGCACTCCGGCCGCCGTCGTCACCGCGCTGGACGCCTACCGGAACGGGGACGGCGGCTACGGCTGGGCCCTGGAGCCCGACCTGCGGTCCGCGCTGAGCCAGCCGGTCGGCGCGCTGCTCGCCTTCGAGGTGTTCGAGGAGTGCGGGCCCGCCGTCTTCGCGCGGGCGACCCAGTTGTGCGACTGGCTGGAGTCGGTCAGCCGCCCCGACGGCGGTCTGCCGTTGGCCCTGCCCATGACCGGCCCTGACGCGGCCGGCTCGGCCCCGTTCTGGGCGGCGGCCGACCCGGACGTCTCCTCGCTCCATATGACGTCGGAGCTAGCGGGCGCCGCGCACCGCGTGGGCCGCAACGACCCGGCGGTACGTGACCATCCCTGGCTCGCGCGGGCCACCGCCTTCTGCCAGGACCGCATCGGCGCCCTCGTCCGGCCGCCGCACGTCATCGAGTTCCGGTTCGTCATGGACTTCCTCGACACCGTCCACGACACCCATCCGTGGGCCCCGGCCGAGCTGAACCGGCTGGCCGCGTTCCTGCCGAAGGACGGCGGCCCGCTGCCGGTCGACGGCGGCGCCGAGGGCGAGGCGCTGCGGCTGCTCGACTTCTCGCCCCTGCCCGGCCGCCCGCTGCGGGCGCTCCTCGACGGGGCGGCGGTCGCCGCCGAACTCGACCGGCTCGCCGCCGACCAGCGCGAGGACGGGGGCTGGACGGTCGACTGGACGCCGTACTCCGCCGCGGCGGCCGTCGAGTGGCGCGGGTACGCCACGGTCCGCGCCCTCACCATCCTGCGCGCGCACGGCGTCCCGCTCGCTCAGGACCGATGAGTACGGGACGCGGCGGCCGGACGGGGATACCTCCGGTCGGCTCACGCAGTCGTGCGGGCCACGCGGTCCGTTCCTACGGTGGCTGAATGATCATCAGATCGATCCTGCGCCCCGCGTTCACCGGCACGGTGGCCCTGACCACCGGGCTGGCCGGCCTGCTGACCCTCCTCCCGGCGTCGGTCTCCACCCCGACGGCCACCGCCGCCACGACCACCTCCACCCTCGCAGCGGGCTCACGCGCCGACCCCGGCCGCGAGGTCTCGCGGCCGGCGGACCCCTCGCTGCTGTACCGGCCCGGCACCCACGTACGCGCGGCGGCCGGCGCGCCCGCCCCGCCCAAGGACGTCTCCGCCCTCTCCTGGGTGGTCGCCGACGCGCGCACGGGCGCGGTGCTCGCGGCCCGCGACGCGCACCGCGCGCTGCCGCCGGCCAGCACGCTCAAGACGCTGTTCGCCGTCACCGTGCTCCCCCGTATCCCCTCCGACGCCCGGCACAGCGTCACCGAGGCGGACCTGGCGGGGATCGGCGACGGCAGCAGCCTGGTGGGCGTCGCCCCCGGCCAGACGTACGACGTGGCCGATCTGTGGCGCGGTGTCTTCCTCAGCTCGGGCAACGACGCGGTGCGGGTCCTCGCCGGGATGAACGGCGGCTGGGACTCGACGATCACTCAGATGCAGGCCAAGGCAAGGGAGTTGGGTGCGAAAGACACCCACGTGGTCTCCCCCGACGGCTACGACGAACCGGGACAGGTGTCGTCGGCGTACGACCTCGCGGTGTTCGGCCGCGCCGGACTCGCACTGCCGGCCTTCGCGGAGCACTGCGCGACCGTCGAGGCGCAGTTCCCGGGCCGTGACGGTTCGACGTTCGGCATCCAGAACACGAACAAGCTGCTGACGGGCGCCGGTGGGGTCGAGCGCTACCGGGGGCTGATCGGTGTCAAGAACGGCTACACCACGAACGCGGGGAACACGCTCGTCGCGGCGGCCCGGCGCGGGGACCGGACGCTGCTGGCGACGGTGATGAATCCGCAGTCCGGTGCCTCGCAGGCGGTGTACGAGGAGGCGCGGACCCTGCTGGACTGGGGCTTCGCGGCCGCGCCCGCCGTCACTCCCGTGGGGTCGCTGGAGCCGCCCCGGCCGCCGACCCCGCCGCGTCGGGCGGCCGAGGAGGAGAAGCAGGGACCGGTCGCGCGGGCCGGGCGGGCGACGGGGCCGGGCACGGACTCCGTACGGCCCGCGGCGGGGGCGCGCGCGACGGCGGCGGAGGCCGGGGCGGGGGCGGGGGCGGGGCACCTCGCGGCTGTGACGCGGTCCGGACCGGCCGACGAGCCGTCCGCCCCCTTCGGGTACATCGTGCCGATCGCGTTCATCGGCGCCGCGTGTCTCGCCGCGCTGGCGCTGTTCCTCGTACGGCGCGGCGCGCGGCGACGCCGGGAACCGGCGGACCCGCGCGGGATGCGGCCACTGCCGTGAGCACGCGGCACGGAGCACGGAGCGCCGACCACGAGGCACATGCGGACGGGGCTGCGCTCGCCGATGCGGATGCGGTCGGCGGCGACAGCACGCACAGTGGACGCATGACGCATCATGTGGTGGCCGTGGTCCAGCCCCCGTGCGGCGGTGGCCGACGGGTCTGGGTGGACGGCCACGACGCCGGTCGCGCGCGCCGGGCCGCCGACGTGGCTGAGCTGCTGCGCCGGGCCGGTATCGATCCCGCGCGGATGACCGACGCCGACACGGTCGAGTGGCGCGGCGGCGGTCCTCAGTCCTGGCGGTGACCCGCGCCGTCCCCGACCGCCCGCATGTCGTCGAGCGCAGTCCGCGCCCGGTCCGCCAGTCCGTCCGCGCCGCACGACTCGGCCAGCACCCGCCCCCGGCCGAGGTCCGGCGCCGACCGTGCGGCGATGCCGTACTCGACGCGCGCGACCGCCAGCTCGTACCGGCACGGTGACGCTTCGAGGTGGGTGACGGCCTCGGCGAGCAGTTCGACCGCGGCCGGCCTCTCGGCCAGGGACGCCGAGCAGCAGAGCGCGACCCCGATCGCGGTGTGCGTGCCGAAGCGTTCGGCGCGGTCCCGGGCGTACGCGGCGAGTTCGGCCGCGCGCCCGGGGTTCACGTCGGCGAGTGCCCGCGCGAGATCGATCGCCCAGGTGGCCACCACCCCGTTGTGCCGGCCTCGCGCCGTCAACGCCCGCCCCGTCGCTTCGAGTTCGGCGATCGCCTCCTCCGTACGGCCGAGGGCGAGCAGCAGCCGGCCCCGGACGGACCGTGCGTCGGGAATGGCGAGGGAGGAGGCGTACGGCGGTCCGAAGGCGTAGCGCTCGGCGGCTTCGCGCGCCTCTTCGACATGGCCGCGGGCGAGCAGCGTGTCGACGAGCATGCAGATGCCGTTCCAGTGCATCGGCAGCCGGTCGCCGACCCGGTCGGCGAGGCGCAGGCTCTCACGCAGATATGTCTCGGCGTCGGCGAGACGGCCGCGTCTGCGGTGGGCGTAGCCGACGAGCGTATGGGCGAAGGCGAGATGGCCGCCGCTCCAGCCGGAGATCTCGAAGGCGCGCATGCCTTCGTCGAACAGGTTCTCGGCGCGGTCGAGTTGGTCGGCGAAGGCGAAGGAGAGCGCGAGCAGGGCGGGTGGTTCGAAGCCCCAGGACGTGCTGGTCCAGCCGGTGCCGGGGGCGAGCGTGCCGTCGACCAGGGCACTTTCGGCGATCTGGACGATCTCCTCGGCGTTCTCGCCGCGTGCCGTGGCGTCGAAGGCGCGCAGCATGAGCAGGACGCGTTCGGTGTTGTCGCGTCCGGTGAGTCCGGCGGCGGTCTCGGCGAGGCGGCGGGCGCGCTCCCTGCCGTCGTCCTCGGTGTCCTGGACGCCTTCCCACAGGAAGTGCGCGGCCTTGAGGCGCATATGGGCGGGTCCGGACGGGGTACGGGCCGCTTCGGCGGCGACGACCCGGGCGGCTTCCCGTGTCTGGTCGTTGTGGGTGAGGGCCTGGGAGAGCCGGAAGACGGCGTCGACGCGCACGTGCTCGTCGAGGAGTTGGGTGTCGATCGCGTCGCGCAGGTGGCCGACGGTGGTGGCCGGTGACGAGAGAAGGGTGGCGCAGCCCAGTTCGTACAGGACTTCGGCGCGTATCCGGGGCAACGGCGGTTCGGTCAGGGCGCGTTCGAGGCAGCGGCGGGCGGCGTCGGGGGCGCCGACGGCGAGGTGTTCGGCGGCGGCGTCGCGCAGTTGCTGGACCAGTTCGGCGTCGCTGTCGGGGTGGACTTCGAGGAGGTGCCGGGCGGCGAGGGCGGCGCCCCGGCCGCTGCGGGTGACGAGCCAGGCGGCCCGGCCGTGGAAGGCGGTCCGGGTGGCGGAGGGGATGGCGCGGTAGACGGCGGTGGCGATGAGGGGGTGGACGAATTCCAGCGGGTCGGTGCCGACGAGGATGCGGGCCGTCCGGAGCCGTTCGGCGCAGTCGGCGGCCTCCGCGGGCCCCATTCCGGCGAGGGACACGACGAGTTCGAGTGAGATGTCGGTGCCGAGTATCGCGGCGGCCCAGGCGAAGCGGGTCGTGGTGGTGCCCAGCTCCTCCAGCCTGGCGATGAGGCCGGTGCCGCGGGTCATGGCGCCGAGCGCGCTGAGGGCGCCGGCGGATTTGCCGACGGGGTTCAGCGCCTCGTCCCGCGCTTTGGCGAGGAGTTCGACGGTTTCGTAGGCGTTGCCGCCGGTGACTTCCCACACCTCACGGCAGAACGGGTCGTCCGCGTGCTCGCCGAGGGTCGCGCGGGCGAGCTTCGCGGTGGCCTCGGAGGTGAGTGCCTTCAGGGAGACGAGCAGTCTGGCGCTCTCGCCGAGGGCCCGCAGGAGGTGGGCGCATTCGCCGATCGCGTCCTCGCCGCGGTACGCGACGACGACGAGGATCGGCGGGCCGCCCGTACGCCGGGCGAAGGACGCCAGCCAGGCGAGGGACTCGAGGTCGGACCAGTGCGCGTCGTCGACGATCACGACGAGCGGGGGCAGTGTGTCGGCGAGTCTGCGGAACAGGGTTTCCAGGCCGTCCCTGACGCCCTGCGGGTCGGCGGGCCGCTCGCCGGGCGGCGCGACTCCGAGGGCGGGGCCGACGATGTCGTACCCGTCGCCGAGCAGGTCCCGTACGTCGCCGGATCCGTGCGCCGTGAGGGCGGGCTGCAGCAGTTGCCGTACGACGTGGAACGGCACGGAGGTCACGGTCTCGCCGCCGCGCGCCGACCACACCGTGCAGCGGCCGGCCGCCATGCGCCGGACCTCGGAGAGCAGAGCGGTCTTGCCGAGTCCGGCGGCGCCCCGGTAGACGAGGAGTCCGCCGGTCGGTGTGGCTCCGAAGAGCCCGTCGACGGCGTGCGCGGCCGCGGCGATCTCGGGCTCGCGTTCGAGGAGTGGGAGGTCGACCGGGCCCGAAGGCGGGGGCACCATCAGCCTCCTTGGGTGAACGGGCGTGCAGGTCAGGTCACGACCCTAGCCCGCCCGCCCCGCGTGGGGGCAGGGATCGGCGCGGATCCGGACGATTTCGGCCGGTGCTGATCGATCACGTGTACGCGTCCGGTGTCTCTATGGTCACACCATGCGAGAAGAACTCACCGGACGCGCGACGCCGTTGGTCTGGAAGGGCGTCAACTACAACACGGGGACGGACTATTCGGGCCGCGGCTCGGCTCCGCCACCCTGGCCGGACGAGGTGGTACGGCGTCATATGGCGCTCATCCGGGGCGAGTTGAACGCGAACTCAGTCACCTTGTTCGGGACGGACGTCGACCGGCTGACGGCGTACGCGGGCTTCGCCGCCGAGGCGGGTCTGCATGTCTGGTTGCAGCCGCGGCTCATCGAGGGCGACGCGGAGGCGACGCTGACACATCTGGCGGCGACGGCCGAGGCGGCGGAGGAGCTGCGGCGGCGGCACGGGGCCGTCGACCTCAACGTGGGCTGCGAGCTGACGATCTTCGGCTCGGGGCTCATCCCCGGCGACACGTTCGGCGAGCGCTCGGCCAAGCTCGCGGATCCGCGGTGGTGGCCGCGGATACCGGAGTTCAGCGAGAGACTGAACGTGACCCTCGCCCGCGCGGTGGAGGTGGCCCGCGCGCGGTTCGGCGGCCGGCTGACGTACGGCGGCGCGCTGTGGGAGCGGGTGGACTGGTCGGGTTTCGACTTCGTCGGTCAGAACTACTACCGGATGGCGTACAACACCGAGCAGTACACGGAGGGCCTGCGCGCCCATCTGGACCAGGGAAAGCCGCTTCTGATCACCGAGTTCGGCTGCTGCACCTTCGAGGGCGCGGCGGCGGCCGGCCCGTCGGGTTTCGACATCATCGACTGGTCGGCGGATCCTCCGGTCCTCGACGGCCCCTATGTCCGCGCGGAACAGGAGCAGGCCGACTACCTGACGGACCTGCTCGACCTGTACGAGGCGCACGGCGTGCACGGCGCGTACGTCTACGAGTTCGCCGCGTCGAAGCCGCACTCCCCGGACCCGGCGCGCGACTTGGACATGGGGAGCTTCGGTCTGCTGAAGGCGGTCGACGGCAGCTGGGAGCGGAAGGAGTCGTTCCGGGCGCTGGCGCGACGGTTCTCCTGAGGCCTGTCGCTAGGACCGGTTCCCGCCGCCGCCCCGGAGGGAGGACAGGACCAGGCGGCCGTAGCGGGTGGTGAGTGCCGCGGCCGTCGCGGCGATCGACAGGGCGAGGGCGACGAGGAGATGGGAGACCGATTCGTCGCCGAGGACCTGGAGGACACCGAGCGCGGTGCCGAGCGGCAGGCCGAGGATGGTGAGGACCCCCAGGGCGCCGCTGATCTGCTGGCTCTCCAGGGTCTGCACCAGCCGGCTGTAGTCGGCGGCCTCCGCGAGGATCTCGGCGAACCGGTCGGGTAGTCGGTGCTGGTGCTGGAAAGCGAGCAGCAGTCCGTTGGCGGGACCGTGGGCGGTGAGGTGCTGGCGCCAGTAGGTGCTGCGGAAGCGGGCGATGTTCTTCTCCAGCGCGGTCACCCGGCGGGTGAGGCGTGCGGAGTCGAAGACCTCGGAGAGTTCTTCGGTCAGTTCGTCGATGTGGTCGCGCTGGAGTGATCCGAGCAGCAGGGCGTCGAGGTAGACGGTGCGGGCGTGCAGCGCGCCGAAGTCGTAGAAGTCACCGTCACCGGTGTCGGCCCGGTGGCCGAGGAACGCGGCTCCGTGCCGTAGCACGAGAGCGCTCCAGTCGGCGGATATCCGCACGGTGGAGGCGTCGTGGTGCGGGGCGCTCTCGGGGGCGAGCGGGAGGTCGCCCGGGTTCGACCGGGAGGCCAGCTGCCAGAGCCAGCGGTCGGCCGTCGGCGGCAGCAGCGCTTCGGGGTCCGGGCGCAGCGCCGGTGTGTGGTGGGCCTCGGGGGTCATGAAGGCGACGGTGTACGGGCGGGCGATGGCGAAGGTGCCTGCCCGGTCGCGTACGTCGGCGATCCCGTCGAGCAGCGCCGCGGGATCGAGGGGTCCGGTGAGGGGTTCGGGTCCGGCGGTGGGGCGGTGGCCGATGGCTCGCAGGACGGGGAGCAGTGGCCCGTCGAGGTCGAAGTGCAGTACGGCGAGGGCGTGTTGGGCGTTGCGGGCGGTGGCGGTGCGGAGGATCTCCATGCCGAGGAGACGCAGGCCCTCGTGGGTGGCGGTGAGGGGGCGGTGCCAGCGGCAGGGGCGGTCCGGGGTCCCGTAGAGGACGCGTGCGGAGGCGGGGGCGAAGTACCCGGACCGGGTGGCGGTGTCGGTGCGGCGGCTGCCGAGTTCGAACGGATACGGGCCTTCGGCCCAGCCGGAGCCGGCGTCGGGTGTGCGGTGCAGCCGGACCGGCAGGACGACGGTGAGGGTCTGGCGTGCGCCGGTGACGGTTTCGAGGGCGGGGTCGGGGCCGGGGCCGGTCATCGCCGCAGGCTACCGCGTGGCGGTCGGGGCGACGGCGGGGACGGCTGGTGGCTCGTGAACGCCGCGTGGAGATCCGGGTCGGCGGGGAGGTCGGCGTTCTCGTGACCGCCGTGGTGCGTGGTGTATTCGGCGGGGTCGCCGAATACACCGCCGACCCGGAGCGCGACATGGTGCGGCTGTTCCGCCGTCATACCGGCGAACCTCGGTGAGAGCAGTTCGCCCGTGCCCGGCGATTTCGCAGAAGCGGTGGGAGAAACGCTCGAATGCGTCGCCGCCCCCGGCCCGGTCGTAAAGGCCCGCGGTTGTGGCGTACCGGCGCCGATACGGGCGACTTCGGTCGGCGTGCGGTGGCGCATCCCTGCGATGGCATCGACGTACGGCCGGATCTCGGTGAGGAAGACGCGGAATTCCTCGCTGGATCGGCAAGTCCATCAGAGGTCTCCGTGGGTCGGATCGGACAGAAGCGGCGATCCCGCGCACCGAGCGACAAATGGTGCCGACGGCGGTGAACCGGTCGGTGACCGGCCGGAAGGCGGCCATTTCCCCCGCGTCCGGCGCAACGCCGTTATGCGCTTATGTTGCCTTCTCCTGGAAGCCGCGCCGTTTCCCCGGAAATACCGTGACCAGGGAATCCGTGCAGGCCACACCGGACTTCCGGTGCCTGTCTCCCGGTTGTCTCCTTCGACGAATCTGCACACCGAATACGCAGGCGGACACTGCCCGCCGCCAGGTCCGTACCTACTGCAGCCCACACGTACGGCCTTGTTACGGGAATGTCCATTTCGAGGTGACCGTTCGCGTGAAGAAGCTGCCACCAAGCGATGGACATTCACGCACTTCGGGAGGGACCAACGCCACTGCCCGGCCCGATCGTTCGGCATCGAGTTGGCTACTCGGCAGGCCCGCGTGCTTTGATCCATCGCACTGCGGAAGTCACCCCCGGTGCCATTCGTCGGATATCCGAATCCTGATACCCGGAAATCCGAAGGAAGCGCCACGACGACCGCTGCGGCGGCCGGTGCGCCAGTACGGCGAAACCGGTCGCGGCCATTGTGAAATAGCCATGCGAAGGGAATCTCACATCATGAACCACTCCCCCCAGGTTGAGACCCAGGAAATCTCCGACAGCGACCTCGACAACGTGTCGGGCGGTCTCGTCGGGGGCCTCGTCGGCACCGTCACGGGCACCGTTGACTCCATCGTCCCCGTCTCCAGCACGGTCGGCGGCGTCGTCGGCACCGTCGAGGGTGCCACCGGCATCAGCACGTCGGGTGTGACCGGTCTCGCCACCGGCCTGGTCGCCGGCCTCTGAGTTGAGACCCAGCTCTGCCGCGTCGGCCGTGTGCCCC
>NZ_JBHUZM010000111.1:0-26186 GCF_042667665.1 Streptomyces sp. NPDC057307
CCGCACGGGGTCCAGGGCGGAGCCCCGAAACCCAGCCCGCCCGGCGTCTGAGGGCACGACCGAAGGCCGCACGGGGTCCGGGGCGAAGCCCCGGTTTCGGGAAGGGGCGGGTAGGGGAACAGCCCCGCGCAGCGGCCCGGCAACCCGCGCCCACGCGCCACGCCCCCGGTCACGTCACCCGCTGCGCCCGATGCTTGGCGGCACGCAACCTCGCCTCCGTCGGCAGGGCGGCCAGCCCCGCCGACTCCCGCGCGTGCGCCACCGCCTCCTCCGTCAGCCCCTCCAACGCCGCACCCGGCGCCGCGTGCGGCTCCAGCAGCAGCCGTACCCGCGCCTCCGGCGCGCTCCGCCGACCCGTCAGCCGGACCCGCGCCCGCGACACCCCGTCCAGCGACTGCGCCTCGCTCTCCAGTACGTTCTCCAGCGCCCGGCCCCTCAGCAGCGCGCCCTCCCCGTCGCCGCTGTCGACCAGCACCTCCCCCAGCCGCGCGCGCCGCAGTTGGGACAGCAGCCACCACAGCGCCAGCAGCACCAGGACCGCGAGCACCGCGATGACCACCGGCCACCACCAGCCCTGCTCGCGCCAACGGTCCCGGTCGCCGTCGCTCAGCAGTACGTCCTTCTTGCCGCTGTACGGCCACCAGGACGGCACGGACACGCCCAGTCCCGTCGCCAGTACCCCGCCGCCCACGCACAGCAGCGCCAGTCCGACGAGGCCCAGCAGGACACGGTTGACGACCCTGACCATCCCGTCATCCCTTCTTCTTCGGCCGGCGGACGTGCACGGAGAGCGCGGGCGGCTTGACGAGGCCCAGTTCGCCGATGCCGGTGCCCAGGGCCGCGTCGAGATCGGCGCGTACGTCGTCGAGTTCGCGGAAGTGGGACAGGGCCCGCACGCGGACCTTGGAGCGGCGGGCCCGTACCCGTACGGACTGCACACCGGAGACTTCGAGCGCCCGGTCGCGCAGTATCAGCGCCGCCGCCTCCCGGTCGAGCCCGGCCCGAACCCGCGCCGGGCCGCGCCGCATCGACAGGACCTCGCGCAGGCCCGGCGTCAGGGCGAGGACGATCAGCCAGAGGCCGAGAGCCGCGGCGACACCCGAGCCGACCAGGACCCAGGTGTTGTCCAGCGGTTCGGTGGCCAGTTGGTCGGCGAGCCACCGGCGCCAGTACATGGCCGGGTGGTCGGCGCGTACAGCCGCGACGTCGTACAGCAGCAGCGCCGCCGCGCCGAGCAGTACGGCCGCGACGACCGCGGCCGGGATCCGGCGCCAGGACCAGAAGCGGCCGGCCTTGCCGTCCGCGTCGTCCTGCCCCAGCGTCGGCCGTCTCGATTCGTACCGCGCCGCGGAGGTGGACTGGTCCAGTTGGATCACGTCCGCGCGGACGGCACCCGAGGTGTGCTCGGTCCCCTCGCCCACCGGTTCGCTCATCGGATCCTCCCCTGCGCCGCGCGCGACTGGGCGGAGTGGAGACGTTCGACCATGACCGCCACTTCGGGCACCTCCATCCCCGCCAGAGCGTGTACCCGCTCGGCGACCCGGCGACGCACCGCGCCGCACCGGGCGCCGATGTCGGAGGGGTAGTCCAGCTCGACACCGATCCGTACGCGGGCGACGTCGTGGTGGACCAGGACGCTGGCGTGCGGTGCCGAGCCCCCCTCCGGTACGCCGTCCAGCGCCTCGCGCGCCGCCTGGGCAGCGATCTTGGCGACGACGCGGTCGGCGATCGTGGTCGCCCCGCGCTCCGCAGCCGTCACCCGTTCACCGGCCACGCGCGGTCACCGCCGACGTTCGTCGCGTTCGCGACCGCGGAAGAGGTCGCCCGCTTCCAGATCGCCGTCGAGGAACCGGCCGGCCACGAACCCGACCGCGCCCAACGCGGCCACCAGCAGAAAGGCTCCGAACCCGCCGAAGTATCCGGCGAACGCCAGGGCCATACCGGCCAACAGGCCGACCAGCGCCATGCTCATCCTGTGACTCCTCTTCGGTCTTCCGGATCCGGCCGTTACTGCAGCCGGGAATCGGGCTCGTCGTCCTCTTCGTCGGGCAGCTTCACATCGCTGACGGCGATGTTGACCTCGACGACCTCAAGGCCCGTCATCCGTTCGACGGCGGAGATCACGTTCTCCCGTACGTCGCGGGCGACGTCGGCGATCGACACGCCGTAGTCGACGACGATCTCCAGGTCGAGAGCGGTCTGTACCTCGCCCACCTCGGCCTTCACACCGCGCGAGACGGACTTGGTGCCGCCGGGGACCCGGTCGCGTACGGCACCGAAGGTGCGGGACATGCCGCTGCCCATCGCGTGGACGCCGACCACGTCACGCGCGGCGAGGCCGGCGATCTTCTCGACGACCCCGTCGGCGATGGTGGTCCGGCCGCGGACGGACGGGTCGCCGCCGCCCTTCTTGCCGGTGGACTTCCGCTGGTCGTCGTTGGACGACGACTTGGCGGTGGGCTCGGACTGATTGTGCTGTGCGGTGTCGGACATGCGATTCGCCCCTTTCCGGGCGCAGATGGACTCGATGCCCACATTAGGGCGCCTTGCCCGGTCTCGCGCCGGGAATGCGGCAGTCTGGGGCCATGACGACTGGGCGCGGTGGCAACGGTGCGGACGGATGGAGCGCGGCGGTACGCGAGCGGCTCGGCCTCGGCCGACTGCTCCCGCTGGGCGATGCGGCGGACGGGGCGTGGCTGGCCGAACGGGCTGCGACGACCGCGCTGCGGCGTACGGCGGCACGGGTGCCCGGCGCCGCGCTGGGCCGGCTGAGGCTCTGCCTGGCCGATCCCGGCTCGGCGGAGCCGCCCGCGGTGCCGCCGCCGCCCAGCGCGCTGCCGCCGGGGGCGCTCCGTGTCGAGGGGGACTTCGCGGCGGTCGCGGGCGAGCCGCTGCCGGACGTGGCCGAGCGGCTGCGTGCGGCGCTGTACGCCCACGCGGTGGACCGGCTGGGGCTGCGGGTGACGGAGGTGGACCTGCGGGTGACGGCGCTGCTGGAGAAGGAGCCGCCCACCGAATCCGGCTCGGACGCCGGATCGGAGGATTCCGCGGGGGCGGCTGCGCCGTTCGGGGCGCCCGCCGTCGCCCCGAAGGGCACGGCGGCGATGATCGCGGCGAACGTCCCCGGCGTCGCCCATCTGTCCGGGTCGCTCGGCACGGCGGTGCTCGTGGCCAAGGGCCATGTCCGCGTCGAACTGGCGACGGCGGCGGGCCACCACCCGTCGGAGGTGGCGCGCGCCGTCGGCCGGGCGGTCTCGGCGTCACTGCCGAGTCACCCGACGGTGGCGGTACTGATCACGGCGGTCGACGTCACGGCCTGAACCGCGAAGCTCCGCCGGACGACGGGCCCTGGGCCGTGTCTGACACATAGCGCCGCCCGTCGGCGGGGCGGTGCTCGCGGCGGCGGCCGTGCGTGCGACCGCAAGGCGGAGGACCGGCGTTGTGGATGGCCCGGCCGTACTCGGCCGATTCCGACAACGCAGGGGGCACCTCCCGTGGCCCCCTAGGGCCTACGGGGGAGAGGCGCCGTGCCAGGCGTCGCAGGCCAGGCGGGACTTCGCGGACCCGCCCTAGTCGCCGAGGCCCGCCAGGTCCCGCAGGCGGCGTGCCTGGGCGGCGCGTTCGGCGGCGCGTTGTTCGTCGTACGTACGCGACGGGGCGCCCAGCAGCAGCGCCTTCGTCTCAACCGTCGCGTCGCGCGGCGCCGCGAGCAGGGCCGCGGTCAAGTCCTTTACCGCCGCGTCGAGTTCGGCCGGCGGCACGACGAGGTTGGCCAGGCCGACGCGTTCGGCCTCGTCGGCCTGGACGAAGCGGCCCGTCGCGCAGATCTCCAGCGCGCGGGCGTAGCCGACGGCGCCGACGAGGGGGTGTGTGCCGCCGAGGTCGGGGACCAGCCCCAGGCTGGTCTCGCGCATGGCGAATTGCACGTCCGACGCGACCACGCGCAGGTCGCAGGCCAGCGCGAGCTGGAATCCGGCGCCGATGGCGTGTCCCTGGACGGCGGCGATCGACACGATGTCGCTCCGGCGCCACCAGGTGAAGGCGGACTGGTACGCGGCGATGGCCGCGTCGAGGTCCGTGTCGTCGCGGCGTGCCAGCTCCGGGAAGGAGGGTTCACCGTCGAAGCCCTCGGGGCTGAACGCCTGCCGGTCGAGGCCCGCGGAGAAGGACTTGCCTTCGCCGCGCAGCACGACGACCCGCACGTTGCCCGGCAGCGACTGCCCGGCTTCCGTCAACGCCCGCCACAGAGCGGGAGACTGAGCGTTGCGCTTGGCCGGGTTGGTCAAAGTCACCGTGGCAACCGCGTCCTCGACGGTGAGCCGTACGCCGTCCTTGTCGAGTACGGGATCGAGAGAAGTCATGGGGTGCCTCCGGTTCGGTGCAGTCAGCACAGCAAGCTAAGTGACTGCACAGTAACCACCCGGTCGACCGCGACGACCGGCCGGGTGGTCACCAGTGGAACCGGTGGCCGGAGAAGCGGTACGCGGTCGTCAGGCCGAGGCCTTCTTGCCGCGTGTCGCTCCGCCGCGTCCCCGCAGCGTGACTCCGGACTCGCTGAGCATCCGGTGGACGAATCCGTAGGACCGGCCTGTTTCCTCGGCCAGCGCACGGATACTCGCACCGGAGTCGTACTTCTTCTTCAGGTCTGCCGCGAGCTTGTCGCGCGCGGGGCCGGTTACCCGGCTGCCCTTCTTCAGAGTCTCGGCCACCCGTGCCTCCTCATGGAAGTGCGCTCTGGACTTCTCATGATCACCCCTCGGGGCGCTCCTGGCCACCCATTCAGCAAGGTTCGCACCACAAGCTTCGGCGGAGCCCAGGATTCGAACACGACCGGAATCACTGATTCCAGACCGTCGCATGCCCAAAGATCCCCGGGCCGGCGGAAGAAATGGCAGGTCAGGAGCGGTGTTCGGGAAAACTGATCGAACTGGTCCCGGAACTGCCTGATCGGCGGCACGCCACGCCAAAGTACGAGACGCACTCACTCAGATGATGGATCACCGCTGAGCCGAATGATCCATACGGAGTGGATCACGCCGATGCCGTCAGGCCAGCGCCACCAGATCCGCGTAGTCCGCGCCCCACAGGTCCTCGACACCGTCGGGCAGCAGGATGATCCGCTCCGGTTCGAGCGCGTGCACCGCGCCCTCGTCGTGGGTGACGAGGATGACCGCGCCCTTGTACGTGCGCAGCGCGCCAAGGATCTCCTCGCGGCTGGCCGGGTCGAGGTTGTTCGTGGGCTCGTCGAGGAGAAGCACGTTGGCCGACGAGACCACCAGGGTCGCCAGTGCGAGACGGGTCTTCTCGCCGCCGGACAGCACACCGGCCGGCTTGTCGACGTCGTCCCCGGAGAAGAGGAAGGAGCCGAGGGTCTTGCGGACCTCGACCAGGTCGAGGTCGGGGGCGGACGACCGCATGTTCTCCAGGACGGAGCGGTCGGGGTCGAGCGTCTCGTGCTCCTGCGCGTAGTAGCCGAGCTTGAGGCCGTGGCCCGGTGTCACGTCGCCGGTGTCGGGCTTCTCCACCCCGGCGAGCAGCCGGAGCAGTGTGGTCTTGCCCGCGCCGTTGAGGCCGAGGATGACGACGCGCGAGCCCTTGTCGATGGCCAGGTCGACGTCGGTGAAGATCTCCAGGGAGCCGTACGACTTCGACAGGCCCTCGGCGGTCAGCGGCGTCTTGCCGCACGGCGCCGGTTCGGGGAAGCGCAGCTTGGCGACCTTGTCGGACTGGCGTACCGCCTCCAGGCCGGACAGCAGGCGCTCGGCGCGGCGTGCCATGTTCTGCGCGGCGACGGTCTTGGTGGCCTTGGCGCGCATCTTGTCGGCCTGCGAGTTGAGGGTCGCGGCCTTCTTCTCCGCGTTGGCCCGCTCGCGCTTGCGGCGCTTCTCGTCGGACTCGCGCTGCTGCTGGTAGAGCTTCCAGCCCATGTTGTAGACGTCGATCCGGGACCGGTTGGCATCCAGGTAGAAGACCTTGTTGACGACGGTCTCGACGAGGTCGACGTCGTGGGAGATGACGATGAAGCCGCCGCGGTAGGACTTGAGGTAGTCCCGCAGCCAGACGATGGAGTCGGCGTCGAGGTGGTTCGTCGGCTCGTCCAGGAGGAGCGTGTCGGCGTCCGAGAAGAGGATGCGGGCGAGTTCGACGCGGCGGCGCTGTCCACCGGAGAGCGTATGGAGGGGCTGGCCGAGGACCCGGTCGGGCAGGCCGAGCGCGGCGGCGATGGTGGCGGCCTCGGACTCGGCGGCGTAACCGCCCTTGGTGAGGAACTCCGTCTCCAGGCGCTCGTACTTCTTCATCGCCTTCTCGCGGGTGGCGCCCTGTCCGTTCGCCATCCGGTCCTCGTTCTCGCGCATCTTCTTCAGTACGGAGTCGAGGTCGCGGGCGGACAGGATGCGGTCGCGGGCGAGGGTGTCGAGGTCGCCGGTGCGCGGGTCCTGCGGCAGATAGCCGACGTCGCCGGAGCGGGTGATGGTGCCGGCGGCGGGGATGCCCTCACCCGCGAGGCACTTGGTGAGGGTGGTCTTGCCCGCTCCGTTGCGGCCGACGAGGCCGATGCGGTCGCCCTTGGCGATACGGAAGGAGGCTGACTCGATGAGGACACGAGCGCCGGCGCGCAACTCGACACCGGTGGCGGTGATCACGGAAAAACTCCAAGGCGGTATGGACGGCGGAAGGGCGGGCGGAGGGGATTCTTCGACGCCGGCTAATGCACAAGGAGAAATGCCATACGGCCCAGTCTACCGGGGCCGCACAACTGGTTTACGCCTTGCGGGGTCCGTCGTGGGCGGTCTGCCGCGCCGCGTTGTCGGTGGCCGGTGCCAGACTGGAAGAACTGAGACGCAGGTCACAGCCGAGCTTGGAGAAGGTGATCAGCATGGTCGGTGCGAGAAGTATCTGTCCGACGCTCGTCTACGAGGACGCGAAGGCGGCCATCGGGACACTGAAGGACGCCTTCGGGTTCACGGAGGTGATGGTGTACGAGGGTGAGGACGGCAGCGTGCTCCATGCCGAACTCGCCCACGGGGACGGCGTGGTGATGCTGAGCTCCCGGACGAACGAGGGCGTCTTCGGCAGGGCGATGGCGGGCGGCGGCCCCACCGGGGTCTACGTGCGGGTCGAGGACGTGGACGCGCACCACGCGCGCGCCGTCGAGCGGGGGGTGGAGATCCTGATGCCGCCCACGGACCAGGACTACGGCGCGCGGGACTACATGGCGCGCGACCCGGAGGGGAACGTGTGGAGCTTCGGAACGCACGCGCCGGGCACCGCCGACTGAACGCGCGACGGATCGTCCGGGCGCCGGGCGTGCGCCGCCGAGGCGTCCGGCGCCGGCCGGTCAGGCTCCTCCGGTGTGGACCTGGAACGCCGCCCGGCGTACGGCCTTCGCGAGCGCGGGGTCCGGGTGCGCGGCGGCCAGCGCGACCAGCACCTGCACGGTACGGGGGTGGCCGACGGCCCTGATCTCGTCGAGCAGCGCGGGGACGGTGCCCTGGACGGCCGAGTCGAGGTGGCGGACCAGCAGCGCGGTCTCGCCGTGGTCGGCGACGGCGGCGGCGGTGTCGACCCAGAGCCAGGTGGACTCCTCGCGGGTGAGGACGTCGGGCGCGTCCTCGGGGTCCGTGCCGTCGTACTCGGCGAGCCAGAGCAGGGCGTAGGGGCGTACGGAGGGTTCGGCCGAGGCCGCGCGCACCTCGGGCTCGGCGGGGGCGCCGACGACGCGCAGCGCCTCGAAGGCGAGTCCGCGCAGGAGCGCGTCCTCCCCCCGTGCCACGGCGAGAAGTTCGGTGACCGCGCTGCCGACGGTACGGGCGGCGAGCCAGGCGCGGTATTCGGCGCGGGCCGGTCCGGGGGTGAGCCGGGCGCAGCCGCGCAGCATGTTGTCGGCGGACTGCTCGATGTTGCCCGCCGGGCTCTGTGCGGCGACACAGATCTGCTCCAGCTTGACCCAGACCGCCCAGTTGCCGAGCGGGGTGAGAGTCGCCTGGCCCTTGCCGAGGGTGAGGGCGCCGACGGCGGCCAGCCCCTCCAGGGCCCAGTCGAGAAGCGGCGGCAGCGGGACCGTGCCGGTGTCCCGGGCGGGCTCGGGCTCCGGTGCCGACGCGGTCGGGGCGGCGGTGGGGCCGGACGCGCTCGTGGGGTCGTACGGGACCTCGCACCGCTCGTCGCGCAGTTCCTCGACGCGCTGCCGGAGCAGGTCGAGCAGGGCCGGTACGAGCACGGGGCCGGCCGAGAGCTGAAGGAGGGAGAGCACCTGGGGAACGGCCTCGACGACCTCGGCGACCGTCGCCGGGGCGACGTCGGCGGGGGCGGCGTGGACGAGCGACCAGGCGTCGAAGAGGGCGACCCAGCCGCGCAGGACGGCGGAGTCGTCGCGGTCCCAGGCGCGCAGGCGCCAGCCGGGGCGCGCGGTGCCGCCGTGCAGTTCGACGAGCCCGGCGAGCCTGGCGCGGTCCCAGCCCGCGCTCACCTGGTCCGGGGTCAACTCCAGGGCGGCGGCGGCCCGTTCCCGGGACTTCGGGGCGAGCGGGCCCGCGCCGGGGTCCCGGTCGGCCGCGGCCCAGCGGGCGATCCGTACGGCGTCGGCGAGTACGGCCCGCGCCTGACGGGCCAGCTCGGCGGGGGGTGGTGTGCCCTCCGGCGGACGGGGCGCCGGACGCGTTCGTCCGGTGGTCACGGCCCGTCGGGCCGTGGTCAAAGCTCGCGGGCGGACGAGTCGGAGTCTGGAGTTGCGCGCCAATTGCTCATCAGGCTTTCGGGACGTCACAGGAGCAGTCTTCCCGCTGATTGCCCGAAAGCCCAAACGGAACCTCCGGGCCGGGCCTCCACCGGCCGGTCACACCGCCGGGAAGACACCGGACCGGAGGGTGGCCGGGGGCGGCCGTGGGGCGTCGGCGGCGGCGCGGCGGGGAGGTCGCGCGCCGGGGCGGGGAAGCGGGGCGCGGGGTCACATGAGGGGGGTGAGGAAGCGGCGGAGCGCCTCCTCGTAACCGGTGGGGTCGGCGTTCCACATGGCGCCGTGCGGGGCGTCCGAGACGGTGTGCAGTTCGACCAGCTCGGGGCGGCGCGCGGCGAGTTCGCGGGAGGGGTACCAGGGGGCCAGGACGTCGTCGGGGCCGTGGAAGATCAGCGTGGGGACCTGGAGGGTGCCCGGATCGGCGACCACGGGCAGCCGGCCGCCGCGCAGTCCCGTCCGGCCCTGCGCGGCGCGGACGGCGAGCGGCAGCAGCGGGCCCGGGGTGCGGCGGGCGGTGGCGAGGGCGCGCAGGGTGGTCTCCCAGTCGAGCACCGGGCTGTCCAGGACGAGTCCGCTGATCCGGTCGCGCTGTCCGGACTTCTCGGCGGCGTGCAGGGCCATGGTGGCCCCGACGGACCAGCCGTACAGGACGACGTGTTCGGCGCCGCCCCGGACGGCGAAGCGGATCGCGGCGTCGAGGTCGCGCCATTCGGAGTCGCCGAGGTGACCGAGGCCGTCCGGGGAGCGCGGGGCGCCGGGGTCGCCCCGGTAGGCCAGGTTCAGGACCGGGAGCTGCTGGTCCACCAGGAACTCCATGACGTTCATGGGGTGCTCCAGGGTGCTGCCGAGGCCGTGCGCGGTGATCACCCAGGTGTCCCGGCTGCCGGGCACGAACCAGCCGGGCAGCGCGCCGAGTTCGCCGGGGATCTCCACCCGGTCGTATGTGATGCCGAGCGCCGTGGCGGGGTCGCCGCGGTGGAGCCGGGGGGTCAGCCGGACGCGGCTGCCGGCCCCGAGGGTGCCCACGTCCACGCGCTCCAGCCGGCGGACGACCGTGTCGGCGGGGTGCGGTACGTCGTCGATGACCGGGCCGACGACCGCCTGGATGTCCGCGGACTCCAGCCCGTAGGTGCCGGGGCGCAGGGAGGCGAGACAGCGCGTGAGGGTGACGCGGCCGGCGGCCGTGGCGTGCACGGTGAGCCGTGGGTCGCCCGGCAGTGGTCGTCCGGGGGGCGCCTTGAGTGCCGCGTCGCTGGCGTACCGGCCGGCCGCCACAGCGGCCGTGCCGACACCGATCACTGTGGTGACGGCTGCTGCCGTCGCTCTGGCCGGGCGCATTTCCCCAGTGTCGGTACGGACGGCCGGTACGGCCAGTGGAACAGGCGTCCGGGGTGACACGGAGGCGTGAGCGGCCCTGTCGGCGGTGGGGTCAGCCCCGCTGGCCGTAGCCCTTGAGCTGCTCCTCGACGTCCCGCACCTGCTGCCGGGAGAGCAGGGTCGGTGTGTGGCCGGGGACGGCGGAGGCGGTGAGCCACAGCCGGCTCATCCACTCCAACTGGGCCGTGCGGTCGTACGCCTTGTCCAGGGTGTCGGCGTAGGTGACGGTGCCGTGGTTCTGGAGAAGACAGCCCGTGCGGTCGCGCAGCGCGCGCACCATGTTCCCGGCCAGGGCGTCGGTGCCGTACATCGCGTACGGGGCGACCCGGACCGGACCGCCGAAGTCCGCCGCCATGTAGTGGATCAGCGGGAGTTCGGGCACGAGGGTGGAGACGGCGGTGGCGTGGACGGCGTGGGTGTGCACCACGGCGCCGGCGCCGGTGTGCCGGTAGACCTCCAGATGCATCGGCAGCTCGCTGGTGGGCTTGAGGCGGCCGATGACCTGACGGCCGTCGAGGCGGTCCACGGCGACGGTGTCCTCGGGCGTCAGCCGGTCGTACGGCACCCCGCTGGGCGTGACGAGGACCAGGTCCCCCACACGTACGGACACATTGCCCGAGGTGCCGACGACCAGTCCGTCGGCCGCGCTCCGGCGGGCGGTGGCGACGAGGTCCCGCCACGCCTGTTCGATCGCCTGCCCGTGCGTGTGTCCGGTTTCCGTCATACGGCGATCCTCCCAGGTGGTTCACCAGGGGTCGCCGGGTCCCCGTTTGAGCGATATCTCTCCCCGCCGCCGGGCCCGGGCCGGCCGGGCCTCCACAGCTGCCCGGAAGGGGCCGGAAACGGGTCCCGGGCCGGGCGCCGCAAGGGCCGAGCGGACTCCGGCGACGCCCCCGAACTTCCGTACCCACACACCAGTTCGCCAGCGGAGCCAACACCCCCCATCGGGAGTCACCGCAGCGCCTGCCCCAGTTCATCTTCCGTTCACTCAACATCCCTACGTTCCTGAACGGCCGATGACGTCAAACGATTGCCTGGGTAAATGGAACACCTCACGCTGCTGCTCGCGATCGTGATCGTGACGGCTCTTGTGTTCGATTTCACGAACGGTTTCCACGACACCGCCAACGCGATGGCGACGACCATCTCGACCGGCGCCCTGAAACCCAAGACCGCGGTGGCGATGTCCGCCGTGCTCAATCTGGTCGGCGCGTTCCTGTCGGTCGAGGTCGCCAAGACGATCTCCGGCGGGCTCATCAACGAACAGGGCATCAGAACCGAAGTGATCTTCGCGGCGCTCGTCGGCGCCATCCTGTGGAACCTGTTCACCTGGCTGCTCGGCCTTCCGTCGAGTTCCTCCCACGCTCTCTTCGGCGGTCTCATCGGCGCCACGCTGATGTCCGTCGGCACCTCGGGTGTCAACGGCGGGGTCGTCGTCACCAAGGTCCTGCTCCCGGCGCTCGCCGCGCCGCTGGTCGCCGGTCTGGCCGCGATGCTCGCCACCCGGCTGACGTACCGCATCAGCCGGAACACGGACGAGAAGTCGACCGCGAAGGGCTTCCGCGCCGGCCAGATCGCCTCGGCCGGTCTCGTGTCCCTCGCCCACGGCACCAACGACGCGCAGAAGACCATGGGCGTCATCACCCTCGCGCTGGTCACCGGCGGCGTCATCGCGCCCGGCTCCAACCCCCCGATGTGGGTCATCGTCTCCGCCGGTGTCGCGATCGCGCTCGGGACCTACCTCGGCGGCTGGCGCATCATCCGCACCATGGGCAAGGGCCTCACCGACCTCCGTCCGCAGCAGGGCTTCGCCGCCCAGACCAGCGCGGCGACCGTCATCCTCGCCTCGTCGCACCTCGGCTTCTCGCTCTCCACCACGCAGTCCTGCTCCGGTGCCGTGATGGGCGCCGGTCTCGGCCGCAAGGGCGGAGTCGTCCGCTGGTCGACCGCCACCCGGATGTTCATCGCCTGGGGTCTGACCCTGCCGGCCGCCGGCCTGGTCGCGGCGGGCGCCGAGTTCCTGACCAAGCAGGGCCCGTGGGGCATCGGGGCCACGGCCGCGCTGCTCGTCGCGCTCTCGACGGTCATCTGGTTCGCGTCGCGCCGCCAGCCGGTCGACCACACCAACGTCAACGGGACCGACGGGCCCGCCGAGGCGACCGAGCCCCCGGGCGTCGTGACCGCCGCCGTCGCCGCCGTCACCCCGCCCCCCGTGGGCGGTCCGGCGTCGGAGCTCGCCGCCACCATCCCGGCCCCGGCTCCGGGGACCACGGAACCCACCGCCGAACCGGCCCGGCCCGCGACCGTCTGACCCAGTGGTCGGCGTCAGCGGCCCGACGAAGCGAAGGACACTTTCAGCATGAACATCGACTGGGCGGCGCTCGGCTCCGTCTTCGGCGTCAGTCTCGTGGCCACCGTCGGTCTGGTGGGTCTGTTCACCCTGGGCATCGTCGGGCTCTCGAAGAGCGCGACGGCCACGGCCCCGGGTGCCACCGGCTCCGTCGCGGTGGCCCGCACCGGCGCGTACGTCTGCTTCGCCCTGTGCCTGGGGGCCGTGTCGTACGGGATCTACATGATCGTCGCCTGAGCCCGGCCCGGACCGGACCGGCGTTCCCCTCGGTGCCCGCTCGATCGCTCACCCGACGGTGAAGTCCGCCGCCTTCGCGTCCAGCCGCGTGGAGCCGTCCTCGGCGCTGCCGGTTCGGCGGTCACGCGGACGGGAGTAGGGCAGGGCCGCCGCTACCGGCCCGTGGGCCCGGGGGCGAGGCCGTCGGCGACCAGACCCGCGAGTACCGCCTCGCCGAGGGCGTGCACCGCGGACTGCGGGCGGACCATCACCGTGAACTCCTTGACCCGGCCCGCTTCGTCGAACTGAAGCATGTCGATGCCGTGGATCTGCTTGCCGTTCACCGTGGCCCGGAACAGCAGGATCACCGACGGGGTCTCTTCGCCGTCGGCGCTGGTCTCCGCCGTGCCGTCGAAGTGCCCGACGTAGCGGAAGTCCTCGAACGTCCGCAGCAGGACGCCGAAGAGTCCCAGCACCATGGGCCTGCCTTCGAAGGGCGTGAACTTCACCGGACTGTAGAGGCGGATGTCGTCGGTGAACAGGTCGCCCAGCGAGGCGAGTTCACCCTTCTCCACGGCCGCGCGAAAGCGTTCGGCCGTCTCCATGATCCCCATGACCTCTCCCGATACTCAAGAATATGACTAGTCACTTTTTTGAGTATGATGCAGGGACGGGCGAGAAAAGGAAAGGGGCCGCTTCGATGGCCTTGCGGCACGCGGTGCTGGCGGCACTGCTGGACGGCGAGTACAGCGGCTACCAGCTGGCCAAGGCGTTCGACATCGGCGTCGCGAACTTCTGGCACGCCCTGCCGCAGCAGTTGTACGCCGAGTTGGCCAAGCTGGAGAAGGAAGGGCTGGTCGCGGGCCGCGAGGTGGTCCAGGAGACCCGGCCCAACAAGCGTCTGTTCAAGGTCACCGACGCCGGTCGGGCCGAACTGGAGGCGTTCGCGGCGGCCGTCGCGCGGCCCTCGTTCATCCGGGACGATCTGCTCGTCAAGGTCCAGGTCGCCGACCGGATCGGTACGGCGTCGGTGATCGAACAGCTCACGGAGCGCGCGCAGGCCGCCGAGGCCAGGATCGAGCTTCTCGGCACTCTGCTGCGCCAACTGCGCGGCGGCGCGGACGAGGACGACTTCCTCCGCCGGGGCGACCGGATCGGACCGTATCTGACCTGCCTGCGCGGACTCGCCTTCGAACAGGAACACCACGACTGGTGTCTGCGGATCGCCGCCGTCCTCAAGGAGAGACAACAGACGCATCACGCCGATCGGTGATCGGTGATCGGTGATCGGTCCGAACGGCCGGCCCTAGGCCGCGTCCGGGAGCGGAGGCTCGCGGTGGGCGCGGGCCAGCAGCAGGGCGACGTCGTCCGCCGGGGTCGTGGTGGGCAGCGTGTCGATCACCGCGGCGCAGAGTTCCTCCAGCGACGCCGTGCGCCGGCCGAGCGCGTCGCTCAGCCGCGCCATCCCGACCTCGATGTCCTGCTGGCGGTCCTCGACCAGCCCGTCGGTGTAGAAGGCGATCACACAGTCCTGGGCCAGTTCCACCTCCCCGGACTCGTACGGCAGCAGGCCCACACCGAGCGACGTGCCGTGCGGCAGCTCCGGGAAGGTGACGCCGCCGTCCGGGTCCACGACGGCGGGCGGCGGATGGCCCGCGAGAGCGACCGTGCACGTACGGGTGGCGGGTTCGTACACCGCGTAGGCGCAGGTCGCTCCCAGGGAGGGCCGCGGCGCGCCGTCGTCCTCGTTCTCCTCCCCCGCCAGGCCGACGAACGTCCGGTCCAGGCGGGTCAGCAGCTCGCCCGGCGGCAGGTCCAGGTCGGCCAGCGTACGGATCGCCGTCCGCAGTCGCCCCATGGTGGCCGCGGCGCTGATGCCGTGCCCCACCACGTCCCCGACCACGAGTGCCAGCCGCCCGCCGGGGAGGCCGATGACGTCGAACCAGTCGCCGCCGACGTTGTACTCGTCGTCGGCGGGGAGGTAGCGGGTGGCCACGTCCATGGCTTCTCCGCCGCTGACCCGGCGTGGCAGCAGACTGTGCTGGAGGGCGAGGGCGGCGGTGCGCTCCCGCGTGTAGCGGCGGGCGTTGTCCAGGCTCAGCGCCGCCCTGGCCACCAGTTCCTCGGCCAGCAACTCGTCGCTCTCGTCGAACGGGGCGGGATTACGGGTCCGTACGAACACCGCCACACCCAGCAGGACTCCGCGGGCCTGGACCGGGACGATCAGCAGTGAGTGCATGCCGAACTCACGGATCTTCTCGGCGCGGGCGGGGTCCTTCTCCAGCCAGGTGTCCCGGTCGGCGTCGAGCAGCGGCTGGAGCACGGGGCGGCCCGTGGACAGGACTTCCACGAACGGCGAGTCCTCCGGCACGTAGACCACCTCACCGCTGCCCCAGAGCGATTCCGGGGAGCCGGTGTGGATCGACGCCCTGCCGGCCCGCCGGAACGTCGGGACGCGTCCCCGGGACGGTCCGAACCGTTCCAGTGGTTCCTCGCCGAGCCGTACGGCCTCGGTCAGATCGACGGTCACGTAGTCGGCGATCAGCGGCACCGCGAAGTCGGCCAGTTCCTGTGCGGTGCGCATCACGTCCAGGGTGGTGCCGATACGGGCGCCCGCCTCGCTCACCACCGCGAGGCGGTCACCGGCAGGCAGGACGAGCAGGCACACACCCAGCGGGCGGCCGTCGGTGTCGTCCAGGCGCACGAAGGACGCCGACAGAACGCCGTCCCGGCCTCCGTCCGCGCGTCCGGCCCCGCGTCCGGCTTCGGCTTCGATCCCGGCTTCGGCTTCGCCCCCGGCGGCGGGGACGCGGAACTTACGGCCGGTGACAGGGGTTCCGGTGTCCAGCACGCGCCGCAGAACGATCTCCGTGCCGTCGGCGTCGCCGGCCAGGGCTTCCCGCGGCGGGCGGCCCAGGCGGCGGGCCGCGGGGACGCCGTCGTAGCCCGTGAGCGCGTCATTGGCCCAGACGCACCGGAGGCCGGTGTCCCACACGGCCATCCCCAGCCCGGACTCGGCCGCCAGGCTGTGCAGTACCGCGGCGGTGTCCGCGTCCGTGTGGGCGCCGCGCACGGCCGCGGCGGTGTCCGCGTCCGTGTGGGCACCGCGCACGCCGGAGCCGGGCGTTGCGGATCGTGGTTGCTCGTATGCCATGGGTAGCGACCTTCACGTGTGCCTGAGCGGTTCTAAGCACAACAGCGAACAGTGTCCGATACTTCCCTTTTGAAGTAATTGCACCTGATCTCCGAAGCCCCCGCTCCTTTTATGACGGGGCTGTCGGCGCCCGCTTCGTGTGGGCCTCGGCACACTGCCTCGCCGCAGGTCAAAGCCTGGTTGACGGGGATTCGCACGCATGGTGGACTGCCGAGGCCAATACGGCGACAGCGAGAGGAAGCCGGTGCGAATCCGGCGCGGTCCCGCCACTGTGACCGGGGACAGTCATGTCCCCGGAAGCCAGGAACTCTTGTCGCCGCATCACGTCGAACCGGGGCGCGGACCCTGAGTGAGGACATGTCGCCATGCCCGGCTGCGGTTCAGCTGTCGCCTCCAGAGCTGTGAGTACGAGCACCCCACCCACTCCACCCGCCCCGAGAACCCGGAGAAACTCCCGAGGCGTATCGGCGGGCTGAGCGATGCGAGCCGAGTATTCGGCGGGCCGCGAAGTACCGGCCCAGGGAAGTGTTTTCGCGTACGGCGCCGCCGCCGGTCTCCTCGCCGACCGGTTCTTCGGCGATCCCCGGCGCGGCCATCCGGTCGCCGCCTTCGGGCGGGCCGCGGGCGCCGTCGAGCGTCTGCTGTGGCATGACCACCGGGGCTGGGGCGCCCTGCACACGGCCCTGTGCGCCGGGGGTACGGCCGGGGCGGCGGCACTCGTGGCGCGCGGGCTGCGGAACCGTACCGCCGCGTCCGTCGCCCTCACCGCCGCCGTCACCTGGACCGTGGTGGGCGGTACGTCGCTGGGGCGCGAGGCCCGCGCCGTCGGCGGGGCGCTGGCGGCCGGGGACGTCGAGGTGGCGCGGGAGCGGCTGCCGCATCTGTGCGGGCGGGACCCGCAGGGCCTGGACGGACAGCAGATCGCGCGCGCCGTCGTGGAGTCCGTCGCCGAGAACACCTCGGACGCCGTCGTGGGAGCCCTGGTCTGGGGCGCGTTCGGCGGGGTGCCGGGGCTGGTCGCGTTCCGCGCCGTCAACACGCTGGACGCGATGGTCGGGCACCGCTCGCCGCGCCATCTGCGCTTCGGCTGGGCGTCGGCCCGGCTGGACGACGTGGCCGGCTGGCCGGGAGCCCGGCTGACGGCGGCGCTGGCCGCGGTGGCGGGCGGGGCGCCCGCGCGGGCCCTGCGCGCGGTACGGCGCGACGCGGGCCGTCATCCGAGCCCCAACGCGGGCCCCGTGGAAGCGGCGTTCGCGGGCGTGCTGGGCGTACGGCTCGGCGGCACCCTCGCGTACGGCGGACGGGTCGAGCACCGGCCGGTGCTGAACGGCGGCGGCCGGCCCGTCGAGGTGGCCGACATCGAACGGGCGGTCCAACTGTCGCGGCGCGTCGGCGTGCTGGCGCTCGGCGTGTGCGTGGCCGGACGGCTGCTGGCCGGCCACCTCCTTGGGAGGAGCCGATGAGTGACGGGCAACGGCTCGGCGGCGGACTGCTGGTCGCCGGCACCACCTCGGACGCCGGCAAGAGCGTCGTCACGGCGGGTATCTGCCGCTGGCTCGTACGCCGGGGCGTGAAGGTGGCGCCCTTCAAGGGGCAGAACATGTCGCTGAACTCGTTCGTGACGCGCGAGGGCGCCGAGATCGGCCGGGCACAGGCGATGCAGGCACAGGCGGCGCGCGTCGAGCCGACGGCGCTGATGAATCCCGTCCTTCTCAAGCCGGGCAGCGACCGCAGCAGTCAAGTGGTGCTGATGGGGCGGCCGGTGGGTGAGCTGAGCGCCCGCGGCTACCACGGGGACGGCACCGGACCCGGCCGCCAGGAGACCCTGCTGGGCACCGTCGTGGACTGTCTGCGGGAGCTGCGGAGCACGTACGACGCGGTGATCTGCGAGGGCGCGGGAAGCCCGACGGAGATCAATCTGCGGCGTACCGACATCGTGAACATGGGGATCGCGCGGGCGGCCCGGCTGCCGGTCGTCGTGGTCGGCGACATCGACCGGGGCGGTGTCTTCGCGTCCTTCTTCGGTACGACGGCACTGCTGAGCGCCGAGGACCAGGCACTGGTCGCGGGCTATCTCGTCAACAAATTCCGGGGCGACGTGTCGTTGCTGGAGCCGGGGCTGGAGATGCTGCGGGGGCTGACCGGCCGCGCCACGTACGGCGTGCTGCCCTTCCGGCACGGTCTGGGCATCGACGAGGAGGACGGTCTGCGGGTCTCGCTGCGCGGCGCCGTACGCGAGTCGGTGGTGGCACCTCCGTACGGAGAGGAGGTCCTGCGGGTCGCCGTCTGCGCGGTGCCGCTGATGTCCAACTTCACCGACGTGGACGCGCTGGCGGCCGAACCGGGCGTCGTGGTGCGGTTCGTGGACCGCGCCGACGAGATCACCGACGCGGACCTGGTGATCGTGCCCGGTACGCGCGGCACGGTCCGCGCGCTGGCCTGGCTGCGCGAGCGCGGTCTCGCCGACGCGCTGCTGCGGCGCGCCGCCGAGGGCCGCCCCGTCCTCGGCGTCTGCGGCGGCTACCAACTCCTCGGCGAGCACATCGAGGACGACGTCGAGTCCCGCGCGGGCTCGGTCGACGGCCTCGGACTGCTGCCCGTACGCGTCGAGTTCGCCCGCGAGAAGACCCTGGCACGGCCGGTCGGCGAGGCGCTGGGCGAGCGCGTCGAGGGGTACGAGATCCACCACGGCGTCGCCTCCGTGGAAGGCGGCGATCCGTTCCTCGTCGACAGCGGTGGCCGTCGCCTGGACGGCACCCGCGCCGGGCCGGTGTGGGGCACGCACTGGCACGGCTCCCTGGAGAGCGACGGCTTCCGGCGCGCCTTCCTGCGCGAGGTGGCCGCGGCGGCGGGGCGCCGTTTCGTACCCGCCCCGGACACCTCGTTCGCCACCCTGCGCGAGGAGCAACTCGACCTCCTCGGCGACCTGATCGAAGAACACGCGGACACGGACGCGCTGCTGCGGCTGATCGAGTCGGGCGCCCCGTCAGGACTTCCCTTCATCGCACCTGGAGCGCCATGACCACGGCAAGCACCGTCCTGTTGTTGTCCACCGCCGACACCGATCTGCTGGCGGCCCGAGCGTCGGGCACGCCGTACGTGATCGGCAACCCGACCCGGGTCGACGCCGCCGACGACCTGCCCGCGCTGATCGCCGGGGCCCGGATCGCCGTCGTACGTCTCCTCGGCGGCAAGCGCGCCTGGGAGGACGGTCTCGCCGCGCTCGCCGCCTCCGGCATACCGACGGTGCTGCTGGGCGGCGAGTCCGTACCGGACGCGGAGCTGATGGCCGACTCGTCGGTGCCCGCCGGGGTGGTGGCCGAGGCACTGCGCTATCTGGTCGAGGGCGGGCCGGAGAATCTGGCGGAGCTGGCGCGGTTCCTCTCCGACACGGTGCTGCTGACCGGCGAGGGCTTCGAGGCGCCGCGCGCGATGCCCGAGTGGGGCGTGCACGGCGAGCGCGCCTTCGTGGAAGGACGGCCGACGGTGGGGGTCCTCTTCTACCGCGCGCACCATCTCTCCGGGAACACCTCCTTCGTGGACGTCCTCTGCGACCGGATCGAGGAGCGGGGCGCCAACGCCCTTCCCGTGTACTGCGGTTCACTGCGCGGCGCCGATCCCGCCCTGTACGAGCGGCTGGGCTCGGCGGACGCGCTGATCGCGACCGTGCTCGCGGCCGGCGGCACCGTCGCCTCGGACGCGTCGGCGGGCGGCGACGACGAGGCGTGGGACATCGGGGCGCTGGCCGATCTCGACGTACCCGTCCTGCAAGGACTCTGTCTGACGTCGTCACGGGCCGCCTGGGACGCGTCGGACGCCGCGCTGTCCCCCATGGACGCGGCGATGCAGGTCGCGATCCCCGAGTTCGACGGGCGGCTGATCACGGTCCCGTTCTCCTTCAAGGAGCAGGGCCCGGACGAGGTCCCGGTGTACGTCGCCGACCCCGAGCGGGCCGGCCGGGTCGCCGGGATCGCGGTCAGGCACGCCCGGCTGGCGCACAAGCCGAACGCGGAGAAGAAGCTGGCCGTGGTCTTCACCGCGTACCCGACGAAGCACTCACGCGTCGGCAACGCGGTCGGCCTCGACACCCCCGCCTCGGCGGTACGGGTGCTGGACGCCCTGCGCGACGCCGGTTACCTGGTCGGGGACGGCGCGGACACGCACCCCGACAACGGTGACGAGCTGATCCACCGGCTCATCAACGCCGGTGGCCACGACGTGGAGTGGCTGACGGAGGAACAACTGGCCGTGGCGCCCGCGCGGGTGCCGCTGGCGGACTACCGCTCCTGGTTCGACAAGCTGGAGCCGGGGCTGCGCGCGAGCATGCTGGAGCACTGGGGCGAGCCGCCGGGCACGCTCTACGTGGACGGCGACGACATCGTGCTGGCGTCGCTCCGGTTCGGGAACGTCGTGGTGATGATCCAGCCGCCGCGCGGCTTCGGCGAGAACCCGATCGCGATCTACCACGACCCGGACATGCCGCCGTCGCACCACTACATGGCGGCGTACCGGTGGCTGGAGACGGCGGCCGACGGGAACGGCTTCGGCGCGGACGCGATCATCCACATGGGCAAGCACGGCACGATGGAGTGGCTGCCCGGCAAGGGCCTCGGTCTGTCGGCGAACTGCGGCCCGGACGCGGTGCTCGGCGAACTGCCGCTGATCTACCCGTTCATCGTCAACGACCCCGGCGAGGGCACCCAGGCCAAGCGGCGCGGCCACGCCACCGTCGTGGACCATCTGGTGCCGCCGATGGCGCGCGCCGACACCTACGGGGACCTGGCCAAGCTGGAGCAACTCCTCGACGAGTACGCGCTGGTCAGCGATCTCGACCCGACGAAGGCGCCGACCGTGCGCGCCCAGATCTGGACGCTCGTCAAGGCCGCCGAGCTGCACCACGACCTGCATGTCGACGAACAGCCGGGCGACGACGACTTCGACTCGTTCGTCATGCATGTCGACGGCTATCTGTGCGAGATCAAGGACGTCCAGATCAGGGACGGTCTGCATATCCTCGGCGGCGGCCCCGAGGGCGAGGCCCGGGTCAATCTGGTGCTCGCCGTGCTGCGCGCCTCGCAGGTGTGGGGCGGCAAGGCGAACGCGCTGCCGGGCCTGCGGGCGGCGCTCGCCGAGCACTTCGGGCTGGTCGAGAAGGAGTTGCTGGGCGAGCCGGGCGCGCCGGTGAAGGTGCCGGTGGAGCTGACGGAGCTGGTGGCGGGTCCGGCGCGGTCGGCGGCGGACGCGATCGACCTGCTGGAGCAGTTGTGCCGGCGGCTCGCCGAGGGCATGGAGGAGCGGGGGTGGGAGCTGTCGGCGGCGGCCCCGCTGGTCGGTGAGGTGCTGGGGCACGAACTGCCGTCGGCGGTGGCCGTGCTGGGCTTCGCTTCTACCGAGGTCGTGCCGAGGCTGGCCCGTACGACGGACGAGATCGACAACATCCTGCGCGCGCTGAACGGCGGTTTCGTCCCGGCGGGCCCGTCCGGGTCGCCGACGCGCGGGCTGGTCAACGTCCTGCCGACCGGCCGCAACTTCTACTCCGTCGACCCCAAGGCCATCCCGTCGCGGCTCTCCTGGGAGGTCGGCCAGGCGCTCGCGGACTCGCTGGTCGCCCGGTATCTGGCCGACACGGGTGCCTATCCGGCGTCGGTCGGGCTGACCGTCTGGGGCACGTCCGCGATGCGCACCCAGGGCGACGACATCGCCGAGATCCTGGCGCTGCTGGGCTGCCGGCCGGTGTGGGACGACGCGTCGCGGCGGGTCAGCGGCTTCGAGATCGTGCCCGTGGCGGAGCTGGGTCGGCCCCGGATCGATGTGACGGTGCGGATCTCGGGCTTCTTCCGGGACGCCTTCCCGCATGTGGTGGGGCTGATCGACGACGCGGTGCGGGCGGTGGCGGAGCTGGACGAACCGGCCGAGGCCAACTACGTACGGGCGCACGCCGATCAGGACACGGCGGAACACGGTGACCGCCGGCGGGCGACGGCGCGGATCTTCGGGTCGAAGCCGGGCGCGTACGGGGCGGGTCTGCTGCCGCTGATCGACGCGCGGAACTGGCAGTCGGACGCGGACCTCGCCGAGGTGTACGCGGTGTGGGGCGGTTACGCGTACGGGCGCGGGCTCGACGGGCGCGCGGCGCGCGGCGACATGGAGACGGCGTTCCGGCGGATCAAGGTGGCGGCGAAGAACGTCGACACACGGGAGCACGACCTGGTCGACGCCGACGACTACTTCCAGTACCACGGCGGGATGGTCGCCATGGTGCGCCATCTGACGGGCGAGTCGCCCGAGGCGTACGTGGGTGACAGCGCGACGCCGGACCAGATCAAGACGCGGACGCTGGGCGAGGAGACGCACCGGGTGTTCCGGGCGCGGGTGGTCAATCCGCGCTGGATGGCGGCGATGCGGCGGCACGGCTACAAGGGCGCGTTCGAGATGGCGGCGACCGTGGACTACCTGTTCGGGTACGACGCGACGGCCGGGGTCGTGGACGACTGGATGTACGAGAAGTTGTCGGCCGAGTACGTCTTCGCGCCGGAGAACCAGGAGTTCATGCGGAAGTCCAACCCATGGGCGCTGCGCGGCATCACCGAGCGGCTGCTGGAGGCGGCGGAGCGCGGGCTGTGGGCGGAGCCGGACGAGGCGACGCTGGAGCGGCTGCGGGCGACGTATCTGGAGCTTGAGGGCGATCTCGAAGGGGGCGGCGAGTGAGGGCTCGAACGCCGGACGTGCCGAACACGCTGACCCATGCCTTGGAGGCACTGTGAGTACGCCGTACCCCTTCACCGCGATCGTCGGGCAGGACGATCTGCGGCTCGCGCTGCTGCTCAACGCCGTGTCCCCCGCCGTGGGCGGTGTGCTGGTACGCGGCGAGAAAGGCACGGCGAAGAGCACGGCCGTGCGTGCCCTTTCGGCTCTCATACCGGAGGTGTCCGTCGTCGTCGGGTGCCGGTTCGCGTGTGATCCGGCCGCGCCCGACCCGGCGTGTCCCGACGGGCCGCACGAGGCGGGCCCCGGCGTGGCGCGGCCGGCGCGGATGGTCGAACTGCCCGTCGGCGCCTCCGAGGACCGGCTCGTCGGCGCGCTCGACATCGAGCGGGCGCTGGCCGAGGGCGTGAAGGCGTTCGAGCCGGGGCTCCTCGCCGACGCGCACCGGGGCGTGCTGTACGTCGATGAAGTCAACCTGCTGCACGACCACTTGGTGGACCTTCTGCTGGACGCCGCCGCGATGGGCGCCTCCTACGTAGAGCGTGAGGGCGTCTCCGTACGGCACGCGGCGCGGTTCCTGCTCGTCGGGACGATGAACCCCGAGGAGGGCGAGTTGCGGCCGCAGTTGCTCGACCGGTTCGGGCTGACCGTCGAGGTGGCCGCGTCCCGGGAGCCGGATCTGCGGGTGGAGGTCGTACGGCGGCGGCTCGCGTACGACGACGATCCCGCCGGGTTCGCCGCGCGCTGGGCCGGCGAGGAGAACGAGCTGCGGGCGCGCATCGTGGCCGCGCGGGCGCTGCTGCCGGAGGTACGTCTCGGGGACGCCGCGCTGCGGCAGATCGCGGCGACGTGCGCCGCGTTCGAGGTGGACGGCATGCGCGCCGACATCGTGATGGCGCGGACCGCGACGACGCTCGCCGCGTGGGCGGGGCGCACGGTCGTACTGGCCGAGGATGTGCGGCAGGCGGCGCTGCTGGCGCTCCCGCACCGCAGGCGCCGTAATCCGTTCGACGCGCCGGGGCTGGACGAGGACAGGCTGGACGACACGCTGGAGGAGTTCGGCGGCGGGGAGGACGACACGCCACCGGACGACGATCCGGATCCCGACCCGGGCGGGCCGGACGGGGGCGGTGACGGCGGGCAGCCCCCGCAGGACGCGCCCTCCGAGGCTCCGCAGGACTCGCCCGCCCAGTCGGAGCCCGCCGAGGCCGACCAGGGCGACGAGGCCGGCCGGCCGCAGGCACCCGGCGGCGGGGAGCAGTCCGCCGTGCGGGCCGCCGAGCCCTTCCGTACGAAGATGCTCAGCGTGCCCGGTCTCGGTGAGGGCGCGGCGGGGCGGCGCTCCCGGGCGCGGACCGACCATGGGCGGACGACCGGGGCCCGGCGGCCACGGGGCACGCTGACCAAACTGCATCTGGCCGCGACCGTCCAGGCCGCCGCCCCGCACCAGCGGGCGCGCGGGCGTTCGGGGCGCGGCCTGGTGGTACGGCGGGACGATCTGCGGCAGGCGACCCGCGAGGGGCGCGAGGGCAATCTGGTGCTGTTCGTGGTGGACGCCTCCGGGTCGATGGCCGCCCGGCAGCGCATGTCGGCCGTGAAGGGCGCGGTGCTGTCGCTGCTCCTGGACGCGTACCAGCGGCGCGACAAGGTCGGTCTGATCACCTTCCGTGGGAAGGACGCCACGGTGGCGCTGCCGCCGACCTCGTCGGTCGACGCGGCGGCCGTACGGCTGGAGACGCTGCCCACCGGTGGGCGGACGCCGCTGTCCGCCGGGCTGTTGAAGGCGCACGACGTCCTGCGGGTGGAGCGGATGCGCGATCCCGCGCGGCGCCCGCTCCTCGTCGTGGTCACGGACGGGAGGGCGACGGGCGGGCCCGATCCGGTGGCGCTCGGTACGCGCGCGGCACGGCTGCACGCCGCCGAGGGCACGGCGTCGGTGGTCGTGGACTGCGAGTCGGGGCCCGTACGGCTCGGTCTGGCGGTCGCGCTCGCGGGTGAACTGGGCGGCACGGCCGTCACGCTCGACGAGCTGCGTGCGGACAGCATCGCGGGGCTGGTCAGGGACGTACAGGGCGCCTCGGGCGCGCAGAGGAGGGTCGCCTGATGCCACAGGGACAGCCGGCCGTCGTGCCGGACGACGGGCTCACCACCCGGCAGCGCCGCAACCGTCCCCTTGTCGTCGTCCACACGGGCATCGGCAAGGGCAAGTCGACGGCGGCGTTCGGGCTCGCGCTGCGCGGCTGGACGCAGGGCTGGCCGATCGGGGTGTTCCAGTTCGTCAAGTCGGCGAAGTGGAAGGTCGGCGAGGAGCACGCGCTGAAGGTGCTGGGGGCGAGCGGCGAGGGCGGTTCGGTCGACTGGCACAAGATGGGCGAGGGCTGGTCCTGGGTCCAGCGCGACAAGCAGCTTTCCAACGAGGACGCGGCGCGCGAGGGCTGGGAGCAGGTCAAGCGGGATCTCGCGGCGGAGACGTACCAGCTCTACGTGCTCGACGAGTTCGCGTACCCGATGCACTGGGGCTGGGTGGACACCGACGAGGTCGTACGGGTGCTGCGGGACCGGCCGGGGACACAGCATGTCGTGATCACCGGGCGGAACGCGCCGGCGGCGCTGGTCGAACTCGCCGATCTGGTCACCGACATGACGAAGGTCAAGCATCCGATGGACGCGGGGCAGAAGGGGCAGAAGGGCATCGAGTGGTGAACGCCGCCCCACGGACGGGAGTGGTGTCGGTGCCGCGTCTCGTCGTCGCCGCGCCGGCCTCCGGCAGCGGCAAGACCACCGTCGCCACCGGGCTGATGGCGCTCCTGGCCGGGCGCGGCCTCGCCGTGTCCCCGCACAAGGTCGGGCCCGACTACATCGATTCCGGCTACCACACGCTGGCGACGGGGCGGCCCGGCCGCAACCTCGACGCGTACCTGTGCGGTACGCAGCTGATCGGCCCGCTCTTCGCGCACGGCGCGGCGGGCTGCGACCTGGCCGTGGTCGAGGGCGTGATGGGGCTGTACGACGGCGCCGCCGGGCAGGGCGAACTCGCGTCCACGGCGCAGGTGGCGAAGCTGCTGCGGGCGCCGGTGGTGCTCGTCGTGGACGCGTCGTCGCAGTCCCGGTCGGTGGCGGCCCTGGTGCACGGCTTCGCGTCGTGGGACCCGGAGGTGCGGATCGGCGGAGTGATCCTCAACAAGGTCGCGTCCGACCGGCACGAGGCGCTGCTGCGTGAGGCGCTGGACGAGTCGGGAGTGCCGGTGCTGGGGGTGCTGCGGCGTTCCCCGGAGATCGAGACGCCGTCGCGGCATCTGGGGTTGGTGCCGGTGGCGGAGCGGCGGGGGGACGCGGTCGCGGTGGTGCGGGGGTTGGCGGAGCGGGTGCGGGTGGGGTGTGACGTGGAGGGGTTGCTCCGGTTGGCGCGCAGTGCGCCTTCGTTGGAGGTGGGGGTGTGGGACGCGGGGGTTGCGGTGCGGGAGGTGGGGAGTGGCGCCTGCGGCGGGCCTGTTCCCCTACCCGCCCCTTCCCGAAACCGGGGCGCTGCCCCGGACCCCGTACGGCCTTCGGCCGTGCCCTCAAACGCCGGGCGGGCTGGATTTCGGGGCTCCGCCCCGGACCCCGCTCCTCAAACGCCGGAGGGGCTGAATGGTGCTGCGCCGGAG
>NZ_JBHUZM010000112.1:0-25699 GCF_042667665.1 Streptomyces sp. NPDC057307
GACGGACCGTGTACGCGGTCCGTCCGGCCCTCGGGTGTGAACGGGTCAGCGGCCGGTGTACGGACGGAAGTCCGGGTCCGGCGGTGGCGCCGGGCACTCCGGGGCGAACTCCTCGATCGTGTCGAACGTGTGCCGCAGCATCCGCACCAGCAGATCGCGCGGGATCTCCCGCGTCAGCTCCTCGCGGTGCTCCAGCCATTCGAGGGTCAGCCACTCGACGCTGCTGAGCCAGCCCAGCAGGGCGAGTCTGGCGATGGGCGGGATGTCCTGGCGGCCGTACGCGCCCTCGGCGACGGTGGAGACCAGTCCCGTACGCACCGCGTCGCGGATCGCCTGCACCTGGGTGTCGAAGCCGACTCCGCCGGTGATGATCGTGCGGTAGGCGGCCTCGTTGAACTCGGCGAACCGGAGGTATGCCTCGACGGTGCGCTGGACCCGCTGGGTGTTCGGCAGGTCGACGCCGCCCGACGCGAGCGAGACCAGCTCCATCACCGAGTCCTCGATGATGGCGAGGTAGTAGCCGCGTTTGTTCTTGAAGTAGTAGTAGATCAGCCCCTTGGCGACACCGGCGTGCTGGGCGATGTCGTCCATCGACAGGGCGTCGTACGACGTGTCGGCGAACAACTTCCGGCCGGTGGCGATGAGTTCGGAGCGGCGCAACTGCGCCCGCTCGCTCTCGCCACGCTGCTGCCTGGTGTTCAAGTCCGCGCTTCCCAGTCTCGGCTGTCACAGGAGATCCGCAGTATTGCAGACCCGCTGTCGGGGGCCGGGCCCGGCCGCGGAGGCCGGTGACGCACGACGCGGGGCGCGGGCGGCGCCGGGGACCTGGTCACTGTCCCCGGCGCCGTCCACGCCCCGCCGGCCGGCTCAGCGCACGCCGACGGCCTCCAGTGCCTTCCGCTGGGCGGCGGTGGGCTCCACGGGCCAGTAGAGGTAACAGACGCCTCCCGTGCCGGAGGCCACGGCGCCGGACGCGTTGTACCGCTTCGTCCGCAGCCAGATGTTCTCCCACTCACGCCGCTTGTAGACCCGCCGTACGGCCGTGTTGCTCGGCGAGGCCGGGTCGTTGGCGATCACGTCGCCGGCGGCCGTGAAGCCGATCACGGTCATCAGATGGCCGGAGGTGCCGTAGCCCGCGCCGGTCAGCTCCTTCTCCAGGAAGGACTGCGAGGTGATGACCGGGATGCCCGCGCGGATCAGCCGCTCGACGTCGGTGAGCGAGCCGAGCCGGGTGACGACGGCGTTCATGTCCCGGTAGCTCGTCGCGTACGCCGCGTTGAACGGCCAGTTGCCGCAGCCGTCGTACTGGTAGTCGAAGGTGTACCGCGCCGCGTGGCAGACCTGGGGATCGGCGAAGTCCGGGTTCACCCAGGCCAGGTCGGCGGCCGAGGGCTTACGGCCCCAGTACTCGATGATCATCTGCGAGGAGGTGGGGCTGCACCAGGCTTCGCCGCCGTTGTCGTACTCCGGGTACTGGCCGATGTGCGTGTTCTGCGAGTAGCGCGGCACGGTCAGCTCGCGCGCCACCTCGTGCCCGGCCGCCGGGACGGTGAACCGGTCCGGGATGTCCGACGCCATCGCGCCGACCCGCCGCACCGTGGGCGTGAGCGTCGTGCCCGGCTTGCGGTAGAGCGTGAGACGGAGCTGGTACGACGCCAGCCGCAGGCCGCTCGCCGGGTCGTCGATGGCGAAGGTGTCGGTCCAGACGGTGCTGCGGTCGTCCGTCTGGTCGTCGACGGACGTACGGCGGATGTCGCCGTCCCCGGCCGCCCAGCGGCCCATCACGTACCAGGGGGTCGCCGCACCGTCGGAGTAGGTGCCGCGCAGCTCGGTCTGGATCCAGGTGCCCGCGGGGGTGTCGGCGTTCCAGGAGGCGATCGCCTCGGTGGCCGGGACCGTGGAGCGGTGGACGGGCGAGGTCCAGGTCGCGTACTCCCAGGTGCTGGTCTTCCCGGTGTGCGGGTCGGCGTAGTCGGTGCTGCCCGCGGGGGTGGCGACGACGAGGCCGGACCGGCTGCCGGAGAGGACCTTGGTGCCGTTGCCCTTGCCGCCGCGCCAGTCGCCCGACGAACTCCAGAAGCGGTTGTCCACGGGAGTGCCCGCCCGGTGGTGGGGGGCCGGCCGGCCGGCGCGGGCGGACGGCGCGGAGGGAGCGGCGGCCATGGCGGGCGCGGCGGCGGAGAGCGCGCCGGCGCCGGCCGCGGCGAGGGCGGTGGCAAGCACCGTCCGGCGCGACGCCGGGCTGTTCCGGGAAGGAGCTGGGTTGTTCATGGGACCCCCGGGTCAGTGGTCTGGTGCGGGTCAGTGGTCTGGTGCACAACAGTTCGTCAACTATCGCGGGTCCCGGACGGCTTCTGCCAGCGATTCGTCCCGCGTCGGCGCACCAATATTGGTCTGTACCAGTGATGCGAACATCGTCCTCCGGATCGACGCGGGCCTCGCACGGCCGCGCGCCCCGTCCCGGCCGCCCGCGCATAGGGTGGCCGGGTGGACGACCTCACCGAAGCCGCCATCGCCCTGCGCGCGCTGCCGCCCTCCTGCGGCCCGGTACGGCTGGTCGCGATCGACGGCCACGCCGGTTCCGGCAAGAGCACCTTCGCCTCGCGGCTCGCCGCCGCGCTCGGCGGGGCGCCCGTGCTGCGGCTGGACGACCTGGCCACGCACGACGCGTTCTTCGACTGGACGCGGCGCCTCGCCGACGAGGTGCTCGGACCGCTCTCGCGCGGTGCGACCGCGCGGTACGCGCCGTACGACTGGACCTCGCGGCGCTTCCGTGCGCCCCGCCCACTGCCCCCGGCGCCGGTCGTCCTCATCGAGGGGGTGGGCGCGGGCCGGGCGGCGGTGCGGCCGTCGCTCGCGCGGCTGTTGTGGATGGACCGGGGCGCCGAGGAGTCCTGGCAGCGGGGCCGCGAGCGCGACGGATCGAGCCTTTCGGCCTTCTGGGACGGCTGGACGCGGGCGGAGACACGCCATTTCGCGGCCGATCCGTCGCGTCCTTTCGCCGAGGTTCTGGTACGTGAGTGGCAGGAGGGATACAAGTGGATGCCCGGAACTCCTGCGATAGCGCCACAGGTTGAACCTGTCACCGACAGTGATGGGACATTCCCTCCGTACTGAGCAGTCGGAAATCAGCCTCGAAGGTGCCTCAACTCGGCTTGACCAAGGGGTGGGACAGGTCTTACGTTCTCAATGTGCGGCTTTTCGGAGCCGCCGCAGACGCGAAGCCCCCGGTTGTTCCCCCGTGATCGGGGGCTTCGTTCTGCCCTCTTCGCCGTCCCCCCGGCGCCGCCCCGCACCCGACGATCACCCTGGGTCACCGGTGCGCGCGGGACGGCTGCGCCCTTAGTCGCGCACCCTCTACGCAGGTACGATGCTTCTCGGTGGGGTCAATTCCCGTCCACGACAAGGTGGTTCAGCACGCTTCTGCCGACGGGCGCCCGCCCGGCGGGACATCACGGGGTCATGGTTTGTGGGGGGCCTGATGGACATCGGCACGCAGGGCGCTCAAGCCCCGGCCGATCTCGCGTGGGTGCGTGCTGTGGATGCCTACACGATGGGGGCGTATCCACAGGCGGAGGAGGAGTTCCGGGAGGCCGTACGGCTCGATCCCGGAATGGCCGACGGCTGGCTCGGGTTGCACGCGCTCCGGGTCGACACCACGACCGCGCTGCTGCACATGTACCGCCACCGCGACCGCTTCGGCGAGCAGCGCTCCCGCCATCGCCGCACCCTCAACTCCTGGTACTGGCTGGGCTGGTGGGTGCAGCCCGTGCTGGAGAGCCGGCGCGATCTGCTGCTCGCGCACGCCTCGCACTGGCTCGACGGCCGGCACGTACCCGAGCTGGACCGGGCGCTCGCCGGGCTGCCGCCCGTGGACGCCGATCCGCACGTGCGCTTCCTGCACGCCTGCCGCGCCTATCTGGTCAAGGACTGGGACCAGTTGGTGCGCCACACCGAATCCCTCGTCAACGACCCGCTGTTGGGCATCGAGGCGGGCCTCTTCGGCGGGATGGCCCGCGTCCGTCTTGAGATGTACGGCCAGGCCGAACCGCTGCTCTCGACCTCCCTGATGCGCTGTCGCAGCGAGCAGCCGCAGCGCAAGGAGCTGCGCTACTGGCTGGCCCGCGCGCACGAGGGGACCGGGCGCAGCGCGGCCGCGCTGCCGCTGTACCGGGCCGTGCACCGTATCGACCCCACCTTCATGGACACCGCGGCCCGGCTCGCGGCGATCACCGACTCCGACGGGTACGACGGGGCGGACGACTCGGCGGGGCTCGCGTCGATCGCGCTGGCCGGCTTCGGCCAGGACACGGTGGACGCGGCGTCCGACGGCGACTTCCCGCAGGGGTCCGACCCGCGGCCGGGAGTCGACGCGCAGTCCCCGTTCGGGGCGGGCGTCCCGGCGAACCCGACGGACGCGGCCGATCCGGCGGACGGGATACGGGAGAAGGCCCGTGTACCGGCGCAGCCCGCTCCCCCGCAGTTCCCCGACCGCCCGACGGATCCGGTCCTTCTCGCCGAGGCGCTGGCGGAGCTGGAGCGGATGGTCGGCCTGGAACCGGTCAAGCGGCAGGTCAAGGCGTTGTCCGCGCAGCTCAACATGGCGCGGTTACGAGCCGGTCAGGGGCTGCCCGTACAGCCGCCCAAGCGTCATTTCGTCTTCTCCGGCCCCTCGGGCACCGGCAAGACAACCGTCGCGCGGATCCTCGGCCGGGTCTTCTACGCGCTCGGCCTGCTCGGCGGCGACCATCTGGTCGAGGCCCAACGGGCCGATCTGGTCGGCGAGTTCCTCGGCCAGACCGCGGTGAAGGCGAACGAGCTGATCGACTCGGCCATCGGCGGCGTGCTGTTCGTCGACGAGGCGTACAGCCTCGCCAACTCCGGTTACAGCAAGGGCGACGCGTACGGCGACGAGGCCCTTCAGGTGCTGCTGAAGCGTGCCGAGGACAACCGGAACCATCTCGTGGTGATATTGGCCGGCTATCCGGAGGGCATGGACCGGCTGCTCGCCACCAACCCCGGGCTCTCGTCCCGCTTCACGACGCGCGTCGACTTCCCCAGCTACCGCCCCCTCGAACTGACCGCGATCGGCGAGGTGTTGGCCGCCGAGAACGACGACGTGTGGGACGACGAGGCGCTGGACGAGCTGCGCAGCATCAGCGGCCATGTGGTCGACCAGGGATGGATCGACGAACTGGGCAACGGCCGCTTCCTGCGCACGCTGTACGAGAAGAGCTGCGCGTACCGCGATCTGCGGCTCTCCGGCTACAGCACCACACCGGGGCGCGCCGATCTGGCCACGCTGCGGCTGCCGGATCTGATGCAGGCGTACGGCGAGGTGCTGTCGGGCCGGGGCCCGGTGGACCGCGGGCGCGGGCCGGTGGATCCGCCGGCCCTCTGACTCTCCGCCCCTCCGGGCTTCTGGGTCTCCGGGCTTCTGGCTCTGCGGGCCGCCGGCTCTGCGGCCGGACCGGCCGGTTCTCGGGCGCCGGACGCCCGAGAACCGGTGCCCTCAGTGCGCGAGGACCTGCTCCGACGGGTCGGGCGGGCCCGACGTACCACCGGTGCGCAGAGGTACCGGCCGTGTCGCCTCCCGGTGGGACGGGTCCCGTACCTCACCGACGAGCATTTCCAGCACGTCCTCCAGCGCGACGAGCCCCAGCACCCGGCCGGACGCGTCGGCGACCTGGGCCAGGTGCGTCGCGGCCCGGCGCATGACGGTGAGGGCGTCGTCCAGCGGCAGTTCGGCCCGCAGGGTCGTCATCGGCCGCCAGACGTGCTGCGGTACGGCGCGCTCCCGCTCCTCCAGATCGAGGACGTCCTTGACGTGCACGTACCCCATGAAGACCCCGGTGTTGTCGGCGCAGACCGGGAAGCGGGAGAAGCCGGTGCGCACGGTCAGCTCCTCGATCTCGCGGGGCGTGACGGCGGGTGTCACCGTCACCAGTCCGGCCCGGGTGAGCAGGACGTCGGTGACCGGCCGAGAGCCGAGTTCCAGGGCGTCCTCCAGCCGCTCCTGCTCCGCCGGTTCGAGGAGCCCGGCCTGGCCGGAGTCCTCGACGAGACGGTTGAGCTGTTCGCTGGTGAAGACGGCCTCCACCTCGTCCTTGGGCTCGACGCCGAAGGCCCGCAGGACCAGCGTGGCGCAGGCGCCGAGGGCGGCGGTGACGGGACGGCAGAGCCGGGCGAAGCCGACGAGGCCGGGGCTGAGCCAGATCGCGGTCTTCTCGGGCGCCGCCATGGCGAGATTCTTCGGGACCATCTCGCCGATGACGAGGTGCAGGAAGACGACCGCGGCGAGGGCGACGAAGAAGCCCAGCGGGTGGATGAGGCCCTCGGGCACATGGGCCGCGTGGAAGACGGGTTCGAGGAGATGCGCCACGGTGGGCTCGGCGACGGCGCCGAGCGTCAGGGAGCAGATGGTGATGCCGAACTGCGCGGCGGCCATCATCTGCGGAAGGTTCTCCAGGCCGTGCAGCACCCGTCGGGCGCGTGCCGATCCCTGGGCGGCCAGTGGTTCGATCTGGCTGCGGCGTACGGAAACGAGCGCGAACTCGGCTCCGACGAAGAATCCGTTGGCGAGGACGAGGAGGACGGCGAAGAGAAGCTGGAGGACGCTCACCGGGCCGCCTCCGCCGTCGCCTGGGCGGGTGCCACCGCGGGTGCCGCAGACGTGGCCGGGGCCGGGGCTGTCGCCGGGGCCTTGAGCGTGGTGGGCCGCCGGACCGGTACGGCCGCCGGGGCCGGGACGTCGCCGGTGCGCACCAGGCGGACCCGCTCGGCCCGGTAGCGCCCGACCTGCCGGACGGAGAGCCGCCAGCCGGGCAGCTCCGCGCGGTCGCCCGGCGCGGGGATGCGTCCCAGCAGATCGGCGACCAGTCCCGCGACCGTCTCGTACGGTCCGTCCGGGACCTCCAGCCCTATCCGCTGGAGGGTGAGGACCCGGCAACTGCCCTCGGCGTCCCAGGTGGGACGGCCGTCGTCGGTGGCGACGGAGGCGAGTTCGGGGCGCCCGTCACCTTCGCTGTCGTGCTCGTCGAGGACCTCGCCGACCAGTTCCTCGATGATGTCCTCAAGGGTGACGACCCCGGCCGTACCGCCGTACTCGTCGACGACCACGGCGATCGGCTGCTCGTTGCGCAGCCGCTCCAGGAGCAGTTGTACGGGCAGTGTCTCGGGGACGAGCTGGGCCTGTACGGCGATCCGGCCGACCGGCGCCCGCTGCCGCTCGTGCGGAGGGACGGCGAGCGCGTCCTTGAGGTGGGCCATGCCGACGATCTCGTCGATGCGCTCGCGGTAGACGGGGAAGCGTGACAGCCCGGTGGCGCGGGTCAGGTTGAGCACGTCGGCCGCGGTGGCGTCCGACTGGAGGGCTATGACCTTCACGCGCGGGGTCATGACGTGCTGCGCGGTGAGGTGCCCGAGGGACAGGGTCCGTACGAACAGATCGGCCGTGTCCTGTTCGAGCGCGCCGGCCAGCGCGGAGTGCCTGGCCAGCGAGACCAGCTCACCGGGCGTACGGGCCGAGGCCAGCTCGTCGGTCGGCTCGACGCCGAACAGCCGCACCAGCCGGTTGGCGACCGTGTTGAGCAGGGTGATGACGGGCCTGAAGACGGTGGCGAACAGATGCTGCGGTCCCGCGACGAAGCGCGCGACCTGCAACGGCCGGGAGACCGCCCAGTTCTTCGGCACGAGTTCGCCGATGACCATCTGGACGGCGGAGGCGAGGAGGACACCGATCACCACGGCGACACCGGACACGGCCCCTTCGGGGAGGCCCGTGGCGGTGAGGGGACCGTCGAGCAGCTGGGCGAGCGCGGGCTCGGCCAGCATGCCGACGACGAGTGAGGTGATGGTGATGCCGAGCTGGGTGCCGGAGAGCTGGAAGGACAGCTCCCGCAGGGCCCGGACGACGGCGCGGGCGCGGCGGTCGCCCGCCGCGGCCGCGCGTTCGGCGTCCGGCCGGTCGACGGTCACGAGACCGAACTCGGCCGCCACGAAGAACCCGTTGGCGAGGATGAGAAGGAATGCCGCGGCGAGCAGCAGAAGGGGGATGGTCATGCCGCCGCCTCTTCGAAGGCGGCGGCGCAGGTACTACCGGATGATCCGTCCATTGCTGGAGGGAGTCACTCCTCGGGTCGCAGGATGCCCCGCGGGCCGGTACTCACGGCCGCCGGATGCGGGGCGGGGCGCACTTGGCGCCTCCGCCCCCAGGGTAGCCACTGGGACGGGCACCGCAATGTTCACGCGGGACCGGTGTCCGTGGCGGGGTCCGTCGTGGCGTCCGTCGTGGCGTCACCGGCGGTGTCCCTACCGGCGCCCGTGGAGTCGTCGTCACCGGTGCCGCGCGACTCCACGAGGGCGCGCAGGGCCCGCGCGTCGCGTACGGCCTTCTGCCTGGCGATACCGGGCTGGATGCCGAGCACGGGCAGGCTGGTGCCGTCGCTCAGGTCGAGGAAGACCCACGGGTCGCCGACCCGCAGATTGACGCGCAGGATCTCCGCCCACTCCAGCCGCCGGACGCGGGTGAGATTGACGACGGTGACGCCCGTGTCGGCGGCGACGACCTTGGGGCGGCTCAGCAGGCAGAGCACGCCGAAGAAGAGCAGCCCGACGAAGATGAAGCTGAGGCGCTCCCCCGCGTTCAGCTTCTCCAGCGTCACTGACATGGCCGTGATGACGCAGAGCATGACCGTCCCGACGGACAGCAGAACGGCGCGGGTGCCGTTCGGCCGGAACGTGACGGGCAGGGCGGGCGGGTCGGGCAGCGCGGAACGGGCGGCCGGCACGGACATCAGGTGTGGTTCCTTCACAGGCGGCAGGCGTGGATGGCCGTGGTGAGGATGGCGCGGGCACCCAGCTCGTACAGATCGTCCATGATCCGCTGCGCCTCCCTGGCCGGGACCATCGCGCGGACGGCGACCCAGCCCTCGTTGTGCAGCGGGGAGATGGTCGGCGACTCCAGGCCGGGCGTCAGGGCGACGGCGCGCTCCAGGTGCTCGGCGCGGCAGTCGTAGTCCATCATCACGTAGGTGCGGGCGACCAGGACGCCCTGGAGGCGGCGCAGGAACTGCTGGACCTTCGGTTCGTCGGCGTCCGCGCCGTTGCGGCGGATGACGATCGCCTCGGACTTCATGATCGGCTCGCCGATGACTTCGAGGCCGGCGTTCCGCATCGAGGTGCCGGTCTCCACCACGTCCGCGATGAGCTGGGCGACGCCCAGCTCGATGGCTGTCTCGACGGCGCCGTCGAGGTGGACGACGGAGGCGTCCACCCCCTTGTCGGCGAGGTACTTGACGACGACGCCTTCGTAGGAGGTGGCGATCGTCAGCCCGGCGAAGTCGGCGACGGACGCGGCCGTGCCGGGCTTCGCCGCGAAGCGGAAGGTGGAGCGGGCGAAGCCGAGCGGCAGGATCTCCTCGGCGCCCGCGCCCGAGTCGAGCAGCAGGTCACGTCCGGTGATGCCGATGTCGAGACGGCCGGAACTCACGTAGATCGCGATGTCGCGCGGGCGGAGGTAGAAGAACTCGACCTCGTTCTCGGGGTCGACCAGGACGAGTTCCTTGGACTCCTTGCGCTGCTGGTAGCCGGCCTCATGGAGCATCGCCGACGCTGCCCCGGAGAGTGAACCCTTGTTGGGGACGGCGATACGCAGCATGGGAGTGGCTTCCTTACCTATGCGTGACAGCGGCGAACGGGGAACGGTGAGCGGCGAACGGTGGACGGGCGGGCTCCGGACGCGGCTGTGCGCCCGGGGCCGTGGAGTCGCGGAGTCGTACGTCGATGAGGGTGGTGCTCAGAGATGGGAGTACACGTCGTCGAGGGAGATCCCGCGCGCGACCATCATCACCTGGACGTGGTACAGCAGCTGCGAGATCTCCTCGGCGGTGGCTTCGGGGCCCTCGTACTCGGCCGCCATCCACACCTCGGCGGCCTCTTCGACGACCTTCTTACCGATGGCATGCACTCCCTTGTCCACCAGTTCGGCGGTGCGGGAGGTGCTGGGGTCGCCCGTGGCGGCCTTCTGCTGAAGCTCGGCGAAGAGCTCCTCGAACGTCTTCTTCGGCATGGTGACGCCTAGCCTACGCGGTCCGGCGGAGCCGTCAGCGCCAGGGTTCGGCGACGGTACGCAGGGTGGCGGCCGTGGCGACGGCGGCGGTGACGGCCTCGTGTCCCTTGTCCTCGCGGGAGCCCTCAAGTCCCGCCCGGTCCAGCGCCTGTTCCTCCGTGTCGCAGGTCAGAACGCCGAACCCGATCGGTACGCCGGTGTCGATCGAGACCTTCGTGAGGCCCTGGGTGACGCCCTGGCACACGTAGTCGAAGTGCGGGGTCCCGCCGCGGATGACGACGCCGAGGGCGACGACGGCGTCGTAGCCGCGGTCGGCGAGGACCTTGGCGACGACGGGCAGCTCGAAGCTGCCGGGGACCCTGAGCAGGGTCGGCTCGTCGATGCCCAGTTCGCGCAGGGCGCGCAGGGCGCCGTCGACGAGTCCGTCCATGACCTTCTCGTGCCACAGGGCCGCGATGACCGCCACCCGCAGGTCGCCGCAGTTGCGGACGGACAGTTCGGGTGCACCCTTGCCGCTCATGTCTCTCCTGTTGTTCCTGTTGGTCCGGTACGTCGATTGCTTCGATGTGGCTGGTGGTTACTGGTTGCCGCAGGCCGACGTGGCCGCCGGGTCGAGCCAGGGCAGTTCGTGCCCCATCCGGTCCCGCTTGGTGCGCAGGTACCGCAGGTTGTGCTCCCCCGCCTGGACGGGCATGGGCTCGCGGGCGATGACCTCAAGGCCGTGCCGCTCCAACGCCTCGACCTTGTCGGGGTTGTTGGTCATCAGCCGCAGGCTGCGCACCCCGAGGTCTTCGAGGATCTGGGCCCCGGCCGCGTAGTCCCGCGCGTCGGCGGGCAGGCCGAGTTCCAGGTTGGCGTCGAGGGTGTCGCGCCCGCGCTCCTGGAGTTCGTACGCGCGCAGCTTGGACAGCAGGCCGATACCGCGTCCCTCGTGGCCGCGCAGATAGACGACGACACCCCGGCCGGCTTCCGTGACGCGCCGCATCGACGCCTGGAGCTGCGGGCCGCAGTCGCAGCGCTGCGAGGAGAAGATGTCGCCGGTCAGGCATTCGGAGTGGACCCGGACGAGTACGTCGGCGCCGTCGCCGATGTCGCCGTGGACGAGGGCGACATGCTCGACGCCGTCGACGGTGGACCGGTAGCCGTACGCGGTGAACTCGCCGTGCGCCGTGGGCAGTTGGACCTCGGCCTCACGGCGGACGGTGGGTTCCGCCGTACGCCGGTACGCGATCAGGTCCTCGATGGAGATGATCGTCAGGCCGTGCTTGCGCGCGAACGGGATCAGCTCCGGCAGCCGGAGCATCACGCCGTCCTCGCCCGCGATCTCGACGATCGCCCCGGCCGGACGCAGCCCCGCGAGGCGCGCCAGGTCGACCGCCGCCTCGGTGTGGCCGTTGCGTACGAGCACCCCGCCCGGCTTGGCGCGCAGTGGGAAGACATGGCCGGGGCGGACGAAGTCGCCGGCCTCGGCGGCGCCGCCGGCGGCGAGCAGGCGCAGTGTGGTGGCGCGGTCGGACGCCGAGATGCCGGTGGTGACACCGTGGGCCGGTCCCGCGTCGACGGAGACGGTGAAGGCGGTGCGCATCGACTCGGTGTTGTGGTCGACCATCTGAGGCAGTTCGAGCCGGTCCAGCTCGGCGCCCTCCATGGGGGCGCAGATCAGTCCGCGGCACTCGCTCATCATGAAGGCGACGATCTCGGGGGTCGCCTTCTCGGCGGCGATCACGAGATCACCCTCGTTCTCGCGGTCCTCGTCGTCGACGACCACGACGGGACGGCCCGCCGCGATGTCCATGATCGCCCGCTCCACGGGGTCGAGGGCGAAGTCCTCGATGTTGTCGGTGGAGTACCAGGTGGGCTGTGCTGTCATGCTGCTGCTCCTTCCAGAGCCGGGGCGGTGACGCGGGTGCGCAGCCACCAGTCGCGCAGTCCCCACAGGACGAGGCCGAGGTAGACGACGTAGACGAAGCCGGAGAAGGCGAGTCCGCTGCTGAAGGCGAGCGGTACGCCGACGAGGTCGACCAGGAGCCAGGCGAACCAGAACTCGACCAGGCCACGCGCCTGGGCGACCATCGCGGCGAGGGTGCCGACGAAGATGTACGCGTCGGGCCAGGGGTTCCAGGACAGGTCGGGTACGGCGGTGAAGAGGCCGCCGACGGCGAGGGTGCCGACTGCTGTGCCGCCGATGAGCAGCCAGCGCTCGGGCCAGGTGGCGAACCGTACGGCGATGGTGCCGTCCTGCGCCTGCTGCCGGCCGCGCTGCCACATCCGCCAGCCCCACAACGCCACACCGATGACGAGGAGTTGCTTGCCGACGCCGCCGCTGAGGTGCGCCGAGGCGTAGGCGGCGACGAGGATGAGGCCGGACAGGAACTGCGCGGGCCAGGTCAGGATCGAGCGCCGCCAGCCGAGCGCGAGGGCGATCAGGCCGATGGAGTTGCCGATCATGTCGGACCAGATGATGTGCTGGCCGAAGGCGGTGAAGACCTCCGCGTTCAGCCAGTCCACGGCCGACCAGGAGGGCAGGGCGCTCATCGGACCGGCCCCTCGGCGTCCGGGGCCGGGCTCTCGGCGCCCGGGGCGAGCCCGTCCGGGGCGGGGAAGGCCAGCAGCCGCTCCACGTACTTGGCGATGACGTCGACCTCCAGGTTGACCGGGTCGCCGGGCTCCTTGATGCCGAGGGTGGTCAGCGCGAGGGTGGTGGGGATGAGGCTGATGGTGAAGTAGTCGGGTCCCGCGTCGACCACCGTGAGGCTGACGCCGTCGACGGTGATGGAGCCCTTCTCGACCACGTAGCGGGTGAGGTCGGCGGGGAGCGAGACCTTGACGATCTCCCAGTGCTCGGACGCCTTGCGGTCCACGACCGTGCCGGTGCCGTCGACATGGCCCTGGACGATGTGCCCGCCGAGCCGGCCGCCGACGGCCATGGGCCGCTCCAGGTTGACCCGTGAGCCGGGTACGAGCGCGCCGAGGCTGGAGCGGTCCAGGGTCTCGGCCATGACGTCGGCGGTGAACTCTCCGTCGGCGAGGTCGACGACGGTGAGGCAGACGCCGTTGACGGCGATCGAGTCGCCGTGCTTGGCGCCTTCGGTGACGGCGGGGCCGCGCAGTCGGAAGCGGGAGGAGTCGCCGAGGTTCTCGACGGCGGTGACCTCACCCAGTTCTTCGACGATTCCGGTGAACACTCAACGCTCCTTGGGAGTTGCAACGGTCGTGGCACTCGCGGTCGCAGCGCTCGCGGGTGTGGCGCTCGCGGGTGTGGCGCGTTCCGGCGTGGCGGTGATGCGCAGATCGGGGCCGACGCGCTCGGTCCCGGTCATCCGCAGGCGCAACGCCCGCGCGATGGTGGTGATTCCGGCGTCGCCCAGGGCGGCCGGGCCGGCGCCCAGCAGGACGGGCGCGAGATAGCCGACGACCTTGTCGACGGCCCCGGCCGCGACGAAGGCCCCGGCCAGCGTCGGACCGCCTTCGAGGAGTACGGAGCGGACGCCGCGCGCGTGCAGTTCGGCGAGCAGCGCGGGGACGGACAGTCCCCGCTCGGCGCGCGGGAGCCGTACGACGTCCACCGGCCCGTCGCCGGGTCCCGCGGCCTTGAGGTGCGTCGTGTCCGCGTCGTCGGCGACGGCGATCAGCGTGGGCGCGGCACCGTCCAGGACGCGTGCTCCCGGCCGTACGGCGGTGGCTTCGGTGTCGACGACGACCCGCAGCGGCTGGACGGCGCCGTCGGCGTCGCGCACCGCGAGGTGCGGGTCGTCGGCGCGCGCGGTGCCCGAGCCGACGACGACGGCGTCGGCCTCGGCGCGGAGCCGGTGGACGTCGGCGCGGGACTCGGCGGAGGTGATCCAGCGGCTGGTGGCGTCGGCCGCCGCGATCCGGCCGTCGAGCGTGGCGGCGTACTTCCACAGGACGTGGGGGCGGCCGAGCCGTACGGAGGTGAGCCAGGCGGCGTTGCCTGCCTCGGCCTCCTCGGCGAGCAACCCCTCCTCGACACGGACGCCGGCCGCCCGCAGGGTGCCGCCGCCCCCGGTGGCCTGCGGGTTCGGGTCGCCGACCGCGTACACGACACGGGCGATCCCGGCCTCGACGAGCGCCTGGGAACAGGGTCCGGTGCGGCCGGTGTGGTCGCACGGTTCGAGGGTGACGTAGGCGGTGCCGCCGCGGGCCCGGTCGCCGGCGGCGCGCAGGGCGTGGATCTCGGCGTGCGGGCCGCCGGCCCGCTGGTGGAATCCCTCGCCGGCCGGCTGTCCCGCGGCGTCGAGGATCACGCATCCGACAACCGGATTGGGGCTGGTGGCGCCGAGCGCGCGGGCGGCGAGCGCGATGGCTCGACGCATGGCGTCGGTGTCGGCCGTGGTGGTGGCCACCGGGTCCTCCTGCCTCTGGGGCACGGACTCCGGGGCCTGTCGATGACGACAGAGAAACGGGAAACGCACACGGGAACGCCGAGGCCGAGAACACGAATCGTCCGAGGACGATCCGCCGACGACGGCGTACCGATGACGGCCCGCCGCGCACTGCCTCCCATCCGGACTTTCACCGTCGGTCCAGGAGTTTCACCTGGTCAACCGGCCGCTGGAAGCGGTCGGGTCGCGGACTGTAACCGCCGGTTCGGAATTGCACCGACCCCGGAGTGCGCTGCTGCTGGTACGGAACCAGTGTGCCACGCCTGATCGTCGGCCATCCAGGCCCACTGTGTGCGCTGGCTCACAGACGGTGGCCGGGTGGCGGCCCGGCGAGGGTTCCGGTTGGGGTTCCGGATGCCGTTCGGACGCGTTTTCGGCGCCCGGCGGGCGTGGGCCCGCACCCTGTCGTCCCGCGGTGGGTCACACGCTGGCAGGCTTGGGCCATGGCAACCATCCTCGTGACCGGTGGTACGGGCACACTCGGCAGACAGGTCGTGGACCGGCTGCGCACGGACGAGCACAACGTCCGGGTGCTGAGCCGCAGTTCACAGCCGTACGCCGTTGATCTGCGCGACGACGACAGCAGGGGTCTCGACGAGGCGTTGAAGGGGGTGGACGTGGTCGTCCACTGCGCGTCCTCGCCGCGCGGGGGTGACGACAGGGCGGCGGCGCATCTGGTGGAGTCGGCCGTACGCGCGAAGATTCCGCATCTCGTCTATGTCTCGATCGTCGGGGTCGACCGATTGCCGCTCGGTTACCACCGGACGAAGAGGATCGTCGAGCGGATGGTCGAGGATTCGGGGCTCGGCTGGACGATTCTGCGCACGACCCAGTTCCACGATCATGTGCTGCGGATGCTGGAGGGCGCGACGAAACTGCCGGTCGCGGCCCTGCTGCCCGCGGAGGTGAGCCTCCAGCCGGTCGGCTCGGCGGAGGTGGCGTCCCGGCTGGCCGACCTGGCCACGCGCCCGCCGTCGGGCCGGGTTCCCGACCTCGGCGGTCCCGAGGTCCGGACCGTGCGGGACCTGGCCGACGCCTATCTGCGGGCGACCGGCCACAAGCGGCGGCTGCTGGCGATGCCGCTGTTCGGGAAGGCGTACGCGGGCTACCGCCGGGGCGATCAGCTGACGCCCGAACGGGCGGTGGGCAAGGAGACGTTCGAAGATTTCCTGGCCACCCGGAAGGTGTGACGGCGGGGCGGGCGGGGCGGGCGGGGCGCGGACAGAGTTCATGAAGACAGAGTTCATGAACATGTGACACGGCCGCCGGCCGAGGCCGCACCGGACCGGGTGTCAGACCGGCGGTGCGAAGAGGTCGTTCTGGGCCGCGTCCCGGGCCGTCAGCAGCGCTCCCCGCAGCACCGCCGCGCCGCCCAGCGGGCTCGCCACGACCTCCGTACGGAGGGGGGACATCTCCGCCAGGCGGGCCTCGACACGGGAGGCCAGTGCCGTACCGCCCGCGTGACCGACCTCGCCGCCCAGGACCACCCGTCCCGGGTCGAGTACGGCGCTGATGGCGGCCGCGCCGACCGCGAGGCGACCGGCGAGGGCGTCGAGGAAGGCGTCGCCCGTCGCGCCCGCCGTGAGGGCGGCGCGTACGACGGCCGCCGCGGGTGGCTCCTGGGGGCCGGCCTCGGCGAACAGGCCGTGCCGTTCGGCGAGTTCGCAGATGGCCGCCGAGCCGGCGAGCGTGTGGAACCCGCCGTCGCAGGCGGTCGCCGAGGGCAGCCCCGAGGTTCCGGGCACCGGCAGGAAGCCGATCTCGCCGGCGCCGCCCGAGGCGCCTCGCCGGACCTTGCCGTCCAGGACGAGCGCGGCGCCCACGCCGAGGCCCAGCCACAGCAGGACGAAGGTGCTCGGGCCCTGGTCGCGGGCGGCGCCGACGCGCTGTTCGGCGACGGCGGCGAGATTGGTCTCGTTCTCGACGAGGACGGTGGCGGGCAGCCGTTCCTGGAGCGCGGCGACAAGTCTTCGGTGCCAGGCGGGCACTCCGCTGGTCTCGCGGAGTTCGCCGGTCACCGGGTCGATCAGGCCGGGCGCGCCGATGCCGACGCTGTGCAGGCGTACGGCGCCGGCCTCGTGGGCCGTGCGCTCCAGCAGGGCCGCCGCGCCCTCGACGGCCGGTTCGACGCCGGTGTCGCTGCCGATGGGCAGCACCGCCTCGGCGAGCGTCGCCCCGAGGAGGTCGCTGACGACGACGGCGACGCTCTGCGTCCGTACGTCGAGCGCCGCGAGGTGCGCCCGGTCGGCGACCAGCCCGTACAGCCGCGCGTTGGGCCCGCGGCGCGCGCCCCCCGTCTCGCCGACGATCCTGACCAGGCCGGAGTCCTGCAGCCGCTCCACGAGGTCGGCGACCGTGGGCCGGGAGAGCCCGGTGAGTGTCTTGAGCTGTCCCGCCGTCAACGGGCCTTCTTCCTGGAGCAGTTCCAGGGCGAGGCGGTCGTTGATGGCCCGTGCCGTGCTCGGGGATGCGGCCATGCCTGGATCCTTCCAGATGTCCGCGATCTCTTGCGGAGAGTGCCATCTATTTAACATGCAGGGTTCCTGATAGTTTACTGCCGCACTGTTGGACCGGCGTCACCGCGCCGCACGGGGAGGACGAGACGCAATGCCGACTGGACCACCGGTCTTCGACAAACAACGACTGCGCCAGGCACGGTTCGCCGTGGCCGCCGCCTTCTGTGTGCACGGCTCCGTCACCGGCAGTTTCGCGACCCGTATCCCCTGGATCCAGGACCACGCGTCGCTGAGCGCCGGGCAGTTGGGACTCGCGCTCGCCTTCCCCGCCATCGGCGCCTCGGTCGCGATGCCGCTGGCCGGCGCGATCAGCCACCGCTTCGGCGCGCGTACGGCGCTGCGCGGGCTGCTGGCCCTGTGGACGCTCTCCCTCACGCTGCCCGCGCTCGCCCCCAATCTGCTGACGCTGTGTCTGGCGCTCTTCGTGTACGGCGCCACCTCGGGCATGGCGGACGTGGCGATGAACGCGCTCGGCGTGGAGATCGAGAACCGGCTCGACAAGTCGATCATGTCCAGCCTGCACGGCATGTGGAGCGCGGGCGCGCTGATCGGCTCGGCCGGCGGCACGCTCGCGGCCCATATGGACAGTGACGCACGGGTGCACCATCTGATCGCGGCCACCGTGCTCACGATCGCGGGCATGATCGCCTGCCGCTGGGTGCTCGACCTGCGCAGCGCGCCGGACGACGAGCCACCGCCACGCTTCGCACTCCCGCCGAGGTCCGCGCTGCTCATCGGCGCGGTCGGCTTCTGCGCGGTCTTCGCCGAAGGCGCCAGTCTCGACTGGTCGGCGGTGTATCTGGAGGACGTACTGGACACATCGCCCGGTCTCGCCGCCGCGTCCACCACGGCCTTCGCGCTCACCATGGCGATAGCGCGGCTGCTCGGCGACCGGGTCGTCGACCGCTTCGGCGCGGTGCGGTGCGTCAGGGTGGGCGGCCTCTTCGCCACCCTCGGCGGCGTGCTGGTGGTCCTCGCGCCGAATCCGGTGGTCGCGATGGGCGGGTTCGCCTTCGTCGGGCTGGGTGTGGCGGTGGTCGTACCGCTGGCCTTCGCCGCCGCCGGGCGCAGCGGGCCCAACCCGAGCCAGGCCATCGCGGGCGTCGCGACCATCACGTACACGTCGGGGCTGATCGCCCCCTCGGCGATCGGCGCGGTGGCCGACGCGACGTCACTGGTGACCTCGTTCGGCCTGGTGACCCTGCTGGCGTTCGGCCTGGTGCTGGGCGCGAGCGTGCTGAAGACCGGGGACCGGCGTCCGGCTCCGGCGGCGGGGGCGGGGGCGGGGGCGCCGAAGCCCGCGCCGTCCGTGCCCAACGACTGACGGGCCCCGAGTCCGCGGCCAGACCGCCGGACGGGTCGCGGACACGACCCGCGCCCCGTCCGGCGTACCGATGCGCTCAGGGCGCGATCGAGTCGAGCTGTTCCGCGGCCGGCCGCAGCGCCCAGAGGTCGCCCAGGGGCGGCTCCTCCAGCCGGGGCACGGCGGCCTTCGCCTTCTTGTTTCCGGCGTCGGCCGCCGCGTGGACGATGTCGCTCGCCGCGTACCGGTCGAACTCCAGCTCCGGGTGCGGCCACGGGGCACTGCCGGTCGCGGCCGGCAGCAGATACTCGACGGCCTTGAACAGGCTCTGGCCGTCCGGCCCCTTGTGGTCCCAGAGGTTGACGCCGACGTGCTTGCCTATGTCGGCGAGCCGGGTGTAGGCGACCAGCGCGAACGTCGTGTAGTGATAACTGCGGGTGCGGGCCAGCTCCTGAGGCTGGGTGCCGTCGCCCTTGATCTGCGTGTCGATCCGCTTCGCCCGCGCGTCCTTGACGACCTTGCGGGCGAGCGCCTTGTCGCCGGTGGCGAGCGCGAGACCGGCGACCTGCATGTCCATGAAGGTGCCGTGGTTGTTCTGGGCCGCCGACTCCTCCTTGCCGAAGGGGGAGTCGACCAGCCAGTCGAGGAAGTCCTCGTTCCAGGCCCGCATGGCGGTCCGGTCGGCCTTGGTCCAGCCCGGAGCGCCGGTCTCCAGGATCGCGAGCGCGTCGAGGACGCTGGTGTACTGCTGCGAGAAGTCGATGATCCCGATCGCCCGGCCGTCGTACTTGCACGGGATGAACTGCCCGTGGTTCAGGTTCGGGTTCATGCGCGTCGCGGGATCGACGAACCAGGTGCGCAGGATCTTGGCCGCGTGCTCCGCGTACTTCTTCTCTCCCGTGTAGTACCAGGCGAGGCTGAGGCTGGTGGTGGAGTTGAAGACCTTCCCGATGTCGGGGCGGTCAGTGCCCGTGTCGACCTCGGGATTGCGCTCGCCGTCGCGCTGGACGTACGGGCAACCCCAGGGATTCTCCTCGGTCTTGGGCTGCGACGGCCACCAGTACGGGGCCTGGCTGAGGTAGTCGTGCGGATCGCCGCTGGGCGCCGGCTTGGGTTTGTCGGTGACGGTCCAGGGGCCCTGGTTCAGATACGTGTCCGCGGTGGCGGTCAGTCGGCCCACCGACTCGCGCAGTGCGGGGTCGCCCCGGTCGAGCCGGGCCTTGGCGTCCCGCATGCGCTGCCCGTCGATGACGACCGTGGCGGGCGCCTTACGGGCGTTGCCGTGCCGGGCCTCGCCGGCGGACGAGGACGTCGCGGGTACGAGGACGGCGGCCAGGGCCGCCGAGACGGCGAGCAAGGCGCCGAGGCGCCGTGGGGTTCTGCTCCTCATCGAGCACTCCCATCATGTATGTGAATGATGTTCATGAACAAGACCATGCGAGCTGCGAGCGTAGAGGTACCCGGCTCCAACGGACAATGGTCCGGACGTGATTCAGGTGGCAGAACCTCCGGGGGAGGCGGCCGAAGACCGGCCGCCGGCAGGCAATAGCATGACCTGATCTTTTCGGCCGGTATTCGTTCGGCCCTGTTCGGCCCCGCGTCGGCCTTGCGTCGGCCCTGTATTCGGAAGTGGAGCCACCCCTCATGAAGCTCGGTGTGCGCTGGACCCTGCACGGTGACGGGCGCACGCCGGCGCCCGGCGCCGTCGTACGCCCCGACGAACGGCTCTCCTGGCCCCGTACGGCCGGACTCGGCGCCCAGCACGTGGTGGCGATGTTCGGCGCGTCGTTCGTCGCGCCCGTCCTGATGGGCCTCGACCCCAACCTCGCGATCATGATGTCCGGCGTCGCGACGGTCATCTTCCTGCTGGCCACACGCGGCCAGGTGCCGAGCTATCTCGGCTGCTCGCTCTCCTTCGTGGGGGTCGCCGCCACCGTCCGGGCGTCGGGCGGCGACAGCGCCACCGTCACCGGCGCGGTCTTCGTCGTCGCCGTCGTGCTCTTCCTCGCGGGGCTCGCGGTGCGGCGTTTCGGCGCCCGGATCATCCACGCCGCGATGCCGCCCGTCGTGACGGGCGCGGTCGTGATGCTCATCGGGTTCAATCTGGCACCGGTCTCCGCCAAGACGTACTGGCCGCAGGACCAGTGGACCGCGCTGCTGGTGATGGTGGTCACCGCGCTGGCCGTGGTCTGTCTGCGCGGCTTCTGGTCACGTATCGCGATCTTCCTCGGTCTGCTCTTCGGTTACGGCATCTCCTGGGTCCTCGACCGGGTCTTCGGCAAGATCCACTCCCCCGCGGGCGGCGCCGAGTCCGTGGACCACTGGCGTCTCGACCTGTCCCTGGTGGGCAAGGCCGACTGGATAGGTCTGCCCGACTTCCACGCGCCGAGCTTCGAGTGGTCGGCGATCCTGGTCGCGCTGCCGGTCGTGATCGCGCTCATCGCGGAGAACGCCGGGCATGTGAAGGCCGTCGGCGAGATGACCGGCAACTCGCTCGACGGAAAGCTGGGCACGGCGATCGCCGCCGACGGCGCCGCTTCGATGCTCTCCACCGCCGTCGGCGGGCCGCCCAACACCACGTACTCCGAGAACATCGGCGTGATGGCGGCAACGCGCGTGTACTCGACCGCGGCGTACTGGGCCGCCGCCGGTTTCGCCCTGCTCTTCGGCCTCTGCCCGAAGTTCGGCGCCGTCGTGGCCGCGATCCCCGGCGGTGTGCTGGGCGGGATCACCGTGATCCTCTACGGCATGATCGGCCTGCTCGGCGCGCAGATCTGGATCAACGCCGGGGTGGATCTGCGCAATCCGCTGAATCTGGTACCGGCGGCCGCGGGCATCATCATCGGTGTCGGCGGCGTCAGCCTGAAGTTCACCGACAGCTTCGAACTCAGCGGAATCGCCCTCGGCACGCTCGTCGTCATCGTCGGCTACCACGTGCTGCGTGCCTTCGCCCCGCCGCATCTGAAGGGCGACGGACCGCTGCTCGACGCCGGCACGTCCACGTACGACGAGGGCGACGGTGCTGGCTACGGCGCCGCCGACGGTGCCGGCGACGGCGGCAAGGAGCGCTGAACGGGCCGGGCCGCGGCCCGTACCACCCGTACCGCTCAGTCCTCCGGCAGTCTCAGTCCTCCGGCAGTTCCACCGGCGCGATCTCGTCGTACACGTCCCCCGGCCCCGGGTTCGTCGCGTCCGTGGCGCCGCCGAAGTGGGTCAGCACGCCCCACACGGCGTTGAGCGCGGTCTGTACGGCACCCTCCGCCCACCCCGCCGTCCACGAGATGTCGTCACCCGCCAGAAAGATCCCGCGCTTGTCGGCGGGCAGCCGGTCCTGCATGAAGTGGGTGAACAGGCGGCGCTGGTAGCGGTAGTGACCCGGCAGGTTCGCCTTGAACGCGCCCATGAAATAGGGCTCGTTCTCCCAGGACACCGTCACCGGGCTGCCGATGACGTGCTCGCGGATGTCCACCTTCGGATAGATCTCGCCGAGCGACTTCAGCATGACCTCCATCCGCTCGTTCGCCGACAGCGGCAGCCACTTCAGACTGTCGTCGCACCAGGTGTAGGAGAGACAGATGACGGCCGGCTTGTCGGGCCCGTTGTCCAGGAGGTAGGTGCCGCGCGTCATCCGGTCGGTGAGCGTCATCGACATCGTGTCGCGGCCGGTCGGCTCGCCCCGGTCGTCGACGGCCTTGTCCAGCCAGAACGGCCGGTCCACCGGCACGAACAGCTTCGACGACTCCATGTAGTGGGTGCGCTCCATCGCCGTCCAGTGGTCGATGGGGAAGAGCGAATCGGCGCAGTCGATCTTCGAGAGCAGCAGCCAGGACTGCGCGGTGAAGACGGCGGCGCGGTAGGTGCGGATGTCCCCCGAGGCGTCGGTGACGGTGATCCTGTCACCCGCCGTGCGGTGCAGCCGGGTCACGGCGCCGCGCGGCTCGCCGCCGTGCAGGGAGGAGAGCGAGGTGCCGAGCGGCCAGTGCGTGATCTTGGCGGGCTCGCGGTCCCAGAGGCGCAGCGGCAGTTGCTGGCTGCCGCCGACGATGCCGCGGTGGTGGTCGTCCGCCTCGGAGTAGACGACGCGCAGGATCTCCAGGATGGAGTTGGGGAAGTCGGTGTCCCAGCCGCCGGTACCGAAGCCGACCTGGCCGAAGATCTCCCGGTGCCGGAAGGACTTGAAGGCGTCGGAGTCGCAGAGGAAACCGTAGAAGGTCTGGTTGTCGAGCTTCTCCACCAGCCGCGCCCAGATCTCCCGGATGCGCGGCACGTCGCGCTCGCGCATGGCGCGGTTCATGTCGGAGAAGTCGGCGCCCTCCTCCAGACAGGTGTTCCAGGCGGCCATGACATCGCGGTAGACCTGCGGCAGATCGTCGATCGTCTCGGCGTAGTGCGACTCGCCCTTGAGGTCCACGACGGTCGAAGGGGTGCCGGGGGCGAGGGGGTTGGGGAACGGCTCGGTGACCAGGCCCACCAGGTCGATGTAGTGCTGGAGCGCGGTGGACGACGGCGGGAAGCGCATCGCGCCCATCTCGGCGGTCAGTTCGGGATCGCAGCCGTCGAAGCCGACGGTGCGCAGCCGGCCGCCGATCCGGTCGGCCTCGTACACGACCGGCCGCAGGCCCATCTTCATCAGCTCGTACGCGGCGACGATGCCGGAGAGGCCCCCGCCGATGACCGCGACCTCGGCGCCGTGCTCGGTGGCCGGGATCTGGCCGAGGCCGGCGGGGTGGGCGAGATAGTCGTCGTAGGCGTACGGGAAGTCCGGACCGAACATGGTGATCGGCGGCAGGCCGGGCACCGGCTGGGCCTCGGGGTGCTGGACGGAGGTGGGCACCGTGGACGTCATGGGGTACGGACTCCTTGCGGGGCAGGCGTGAGCGGCGGGGGCCGGGGTGCGGGGGGGTGGGAGGGCGGTGCGGTCAGTGCAGCGAGCCGTACAGGCCGGGGCGCCGGTCGCGCAGATACGGGTTGGCGGCGCGGGAGGCCCGTAGCAGCTCGGGGTCGACGTCCCCGAACAGCAGCTCGTCGCCCCGTCCGGCCCGCGCCCGCGTGGTGCCGTCCGGCCCGGCCAGACAGCTCAGCCCGACGAACTCGAACGCGGACGCGCCCTCACCCTCCGGCCCGGTCCGGTTCACGTACGCCACGTACAGCTGGTTCTCGAAGGCGCGCACCGGAACGACCGATTCGGCGACGAACTGGAAGGGGTGCATCTGCGCGGTGGGCACCAGCAGCAGATCGGTCCCGGCGAGCGCGTGGGCGCGTACGTTCTCCGGGAACTCGACGTCGTAGCAGATCATGATCCCGACCCGCAGGCCGCCGAGTTCGGCCTGCACGACCGGGATGTCGCCCGGCGTGAACCACTCCTGCTCGAAGCCGCCGAATAGATGGGTCTTGCGGTAGTTGGCGAGGGACGAGCCGTCCGGGCCGATGAGCTGCGCGGAGTTGTGGACGCGCGCGCCGTCGGCCGCCCGCTCCGGGTAGCCGTACAGCACCGCGAGGCCGTGCTCCTCCGCGATACGGGCCACGGCCTCGGCGGCCGGGCCGTCAGCGGGTTCGGCCAGCCGGGACACGTCGGCGCCGATCGCGTAGCCGGTGAGGAACATCTCGGGACAGACCAGCAGCCCCGCCCCGCCGTCCGCCGCCGCTCGGGCCGCGCTCGCGACGGCCTCAAGATTCCGCACGGCGTCGCCGGGCCGGCCGGAGCTCTGTAGCAGGGCGATACGCGACGACGGCATGGCGGACCTCGGGAAGTCATGTGTGCGGGGGGACGTCTCGACGGTACGGCTCCGGCTTCCGCCGCGACAAGGCGCCTCTGTTGCGTGTGGGCGGGGTATTCGTTGCGTGTTCGGGCCCGGAAACGGCGATTCGTTGCGCCGCTGGTCCTAGGGGGTTCTCCGCCGTACGGCGGAGTGGATGGGGGACCGTGGTCCGACGCCCCGGAGGGGCCCCGTGCGGGAGGGTGATGTCGCCCGGGAAGAACCGGGCGCAGCACAACGGCAGCGGAGCGAGCGAGCGGCGCACCGTGACAGCCGGGGCTCCCGCACAGGGGACGGGAGCCCCGGCGCCGTAGCGCGAGAGTCGCGGCGCCGTACCGCGAGGGCCCCCGGCGCCGTAGCGGTCCGCGTCAGCCGGGCGCGCCCGACGAGAAGCGCCTGAGCAGCGGCGAGAGCACCAGTACCGACTTCGTACGCTCCACGTACGGCTCCCCCGCGATCAGTTCGAGCACCCGCTCGAAGTGGCGCATGTCGGAGGCGAAGACCTGGACCACGGCGTCGGCGTCGCCCGTGACGGTCGACGCGGACACCACCTCCGGGTAGCGCGACAGACCGCGCCGGATGTCCTCGGGCGAGGTCTTGTGCCGGCAGTAGATCTCGACGAACCCCTCGGTCTCCCAGCCGAGCGCGGCCGGGTCCACCCGTACGGTGAAGCCGGTGATGGCGCCTTCGGCGCGCAGCCGGTCGACGCGCCGCTTGACGGCGGGCGCCGAGAGGCCGACCTCGGAGCCGATGTCCGCGAAGGAACGGCGGGCGTCCTGGGCGAGGGCGTGCACGATGCGTTCGTCGAGCTTGTTCAGTCGCACTGCGGGCGGATCACTTCTCTGCGGGTGGTGGTTCTGCCGTGGCCGGCCGAGGGGGCGGCGCGCCCCGTATCCGAAGTAGACCACGGGGCCGAGGGCCCCACCCATGATCGTGTACGGGCGGTGGGCGGCCGTCGCCATGGCCGGACAGCCGCGCGTCCGGCACGAACCGATGTCCGGCACGAACCGATCGCGGATGGAGTACCCCCATTCGTGGTATCGGCCGGGTACCGTATTTCCGTCCGGCCGGGCAGCGCCCCGGGACGGGGCTTGATGGATGGCCGGAAACGGGGTAAGCGAGCGATTGAGATGAAAGAGCCGCACAGGGTGATCGTCGAATCACCGCACCGGGACACCGCGTCCGCCCGCCAGGCCGCCGCCGACTTCCTTACGCAGCACTGCCCTTGGGCCGACCTGGACGCGGTGCTCCTCGTCGTGTCCGAACTCGTCTCGAACGCCGTCCGGCACACCTCGGGCTGGTGGCGGCTCCATCTCACGGCCGCGCAGGAGTCGTTGGTGGTGGAGATCGACGATTCGAGCCCCCGGATGCCGGTGCCGCGCGATCCCGACTTCGGTGGCGGTGGCGGATTCGGCTGGCACATGGTGACGAGGCTGGCGACCCGCGTGGAGATCCGGCTGCTGCCCGAGGGCAAGCGGGTGCAGGCGATCTGGGAACGCCCGGCGACTCCGGCGCGGGCCTGCTGAGCCGGGTCCGCCGAACCGGTCCGCTGACGCAAGCTGATGAAGCCGGGTCCGCCGAGCTGTCCGGCGCTGCCGACCAACTGCCACCCACCCGTACGTATGGCGGCGGGGAAGCCCCAAGTCTTGGGG
>NZ_JBHUZM010000113.1:0-25349 GCF_042667665.1 Streptomyces sp. NPDC057307
GGGCCCGGTCTTCCCGACCGGGCCCCGCGCGTCTGTTGTTCAGCCCGCGAGGACGTCCAGCGCGCGGTCCACGTCCGCCGTGGAGTTGTACAGATGGAACGCGGCGCGCAGATTGCCCGCGCGGACCGCCACCTTCACGCCCGCCGCCACGAGCCGGGGCCGCAGATCGCCGAGGCCGGGCACGGCCACGACGGTGGAGCCCGCGGCGGCGACCGGCTCGTGCCCCAGCGAGACCAGGCCCGCCCGGAAGCGGTCGGCGAGCGCCGTGACATGGGTGTGGATCCGCTCGACGCCGATCTCCTCCAGCAGGGCCAGGGACTGTTCGGCCCCGTGGTAGGCGAGGAAGGCCGTCGGCTCGTCGAACCGCCGCGCCGAGTGGGCGAGTTGCTCGACGGGGCCGTACGTACTCGCCCAGATGTCCTCGCCCGAGACCCACCCCGCGTGGATGGGCACCAGGCTCTCCTGGGCCTCCTCGGAGACGGTCAGGAACGAGGTGCCACGCGGGCTGACCAGGAACTTGTAGCCGCCGGCGACGGTGTAGTCGTACGCCGCCGCGTCGACGGGCAGCCAGCCCGCCGCCTGCGTGACATCGAGCAGCGTACGGGCGCCGTGCGCGGCCGCGGCGGCCCGTACCGCCGGCAGATCGGCGATCCGGCCGTCACCGGACTGGACCGCCGAGACGGCGACCAGCGCGGTCCCGGGCCGTACCTCGTCGGCCAGCGACTCCAGCGGCACGTACCGCGGCTTGAGATCGCCCCGTACGGCGAAGGGCGTGACGACGGAGCTGAACTCGCCCTCGGCCATGAGGACTTCACTGCCCGGCGGGACCGAGGCCGCGATCAGACCGACATGGACCGCCACGGCGTTGCCGACGGCGACCCGCTCCACGGGCGTGCGCACCAGGCGGGCGTACGAGGCGCGGGCCGCGTCGACCGAGTCGAAACTGCCCGCGCCATCCCGCCGCCCCGTGCCGTTCTCGGCCGCCAGCGTCCGTACCGCTTCGACGGCCCGGCGCGGCAGCAGACCGCAGGTCGAGGTGTTCAGATACGTCGTCTCCGGCACGAACTCGGCGCCACCCAAAGTCTCCATGCCCTCACCCTGGGACCCGTGTCTTCCCCAGTCAATTGCGCATTTCTGAGGGGAACACCCAAGAGATCCTTATGAATGACTGTGGGCACCCGGGATCTCGCACGCCCCGTCCGCGTCGCAGGTGACGGCCGGGTCGTCGCCCACGGCGGTGATCGCGCGCCCCTGCCACGCCTGCTCCAGCGCCTGGGTGAAGACCTCGGCGGGCTGGCCGCCCGAGACGCCGTAGCGCCGGTCGAGGACGAAGAAGGGCACACCGGTCGCGCCCAGCTCCGCCGCCTCCCGCTCGTCGGCCCGTACGTCGTCGGCGAACGCGTCCGGGTCGGCGAGGAGCACGCGTGTCTCGGCCTCGTCCAGTCCCGCCTCCACCGCGAGGTCGACCAGCGTCTCGGTGTCGTAGACGGAGCGCTCCTCGGCGAAGTTCGTCCGGTAGAGGACGTTCAGCAACGCGTCCTGCCGGCCGCGGGCCTTGGCCAGGTGCAGCAGCCGGTGGATGTCGAACGTGCTGCCGTGGTCCCGGTCGCCGACGCGGTAGCCGAGCCCTTCGGAGCGCGCCTGCGAGGCGACCTGCTCCTCCATGGCGAGGGCTTCCTCCCGGGACCGGCCGTACTTGGTGGCGAGCATGTCGACCACGGAGGCGACCTCGTCCTTGGCGTGCCCGGGGTCCAGCTCGAAGGACCGGTGCACCACCTCGACGTCGTCGCGGTGCGCGAAGGATTCGAGCCCCTTCTCGAACCGGGCCTTCCCGATGTAGCACCAGGGACAGGCGATGTCGCTCCAGATCTCCACACGCATGTGTCTGCTTCTCTCCAGGCCGGGTCAGTGCGGAGCCTGCCTCCGCTACCAACCGCAACCCCTGGGCCACGCCACCCATTCCCGCCCGCCCCACTACGCCCCCGCCGAGACCCGGCGCACCACGCTGAGCAGGTACTCCTTGGGGTTGAGCGGATCGTGGTCCGTGCGGGAGCGGGTCGGGGGGGCGCCCTGGACCGGTTGGTGGTGGGCGAACGACGCCTCCAGGACGCCCTCGCCGCTCGTGAGCGTCGGGAGCAGTTGGTCGAGCGCGTGGACCTGGGCCGCCGGGATCTCGCCCTCCACCACGTACGACGACCCGCGCACCGAGGGCGTGTGCGGTACGGCGCGTCGGCGGACCAGGGCGGGCAGGACGGTGCCGAAGGTGTCGGCCGGGACGTCGAGGCGGAAGTGGTGCATCGGTTCGCACACGATCGTGCCCGCGTCCCGCAGGGCGGCCATCAGGACCAGTGGGGTCAGCAGGCGGAAGTCGCCGCCCGTGCTGGACATGCTCTTGTCGAACGTGCCGTGGGCGTGGCTCTGCCTGGGCGCGTAGCCGCTGCGGGTCAGTACGACGACGCAGTCGGGGATCGCCCATCCGTACAGCCCCTCGCCGAGGGTGGCGCGCACGGTGTCCTCGATGGCTTTCATGAACGCGTACGGCATGGAGCCGAGTTCGACCTCCAGCCGGAAGTCCACACCGCTGCCGGGCGGGGCGGGTTCGACCCGGAGGCCGACGGTCGCGAGGAACGGATTGGGTTCCTTGCCCATGATCTCCGCGGCGCTTCCCTCGCCCGCGATCCTTTCGACGCAGATCGTCGTCGTCTCACGGAAGGTGGCCTCGACGCCGTATTCGTCGGCGAGTGTCGCCTGGATGACTTCTTTCTGCACCTCGCCGTAGAGCGACACGGAGATCTCCCGCCGGATCTCGTCCTGCCGCAGATTGATCAGCGGGTCCTGCTCGGCGAGTTGGGTGAGCGCGGCGTGCAGCGCGCCCTTGTCGGTTCCCTCGCGCGGGGCGACGACCGTCTCCAGCGACGGCGGGGAGAAGTGGTGACGTGCGGCGGTGACCGCGGCCGGGTCGCCGATCACGTCGCCGATCCGGATGTCACCGAGCCCCCAGAGCTTGCCGATCCGGCCGGCGCCGACGGACGCGCGGCGCACCGACGAGCCGTCGTCGAAGACGCTGATCGCGGTGACCTTGCCCTCGGCGTCCCCGATCGGCAGCCGGTCGCGTACCCGCAGCGCGCCGGAGAACATCCGGACGTAGGCGATCTTCTCGCCGGCCGTGCCGCGCTCGACCTTGAAGACGGTGCCCGAGAGCGGGCCCCGCTCGTCGCCCGCCGTGGCGGGCAGCAGCTCCCTGATGGCGCCGGTGAGCGTGTCCACGCCCGCGCCGGACACGGCGGAGCCGAAGAACACCGGGTGGATGAGCGCCCGTCCGGTCTGGGCGGCCAGTTCACGGCGGAGCCGGTCGTACGTGAGGCGGGCCGGGTCCTCGACGTACGCCGCCAGGAAGGCGTCGTCCTGTTCGGCCAGCCGCTCGGCCACGGGTCCGGTCGTGGAGAAGGCCGGGTCGGGTGCTCCGTACGGGGTGAAGTCGGCGTCCCTGGTGCCGAGTCGGCGTACCGATCCCATCGGGACGATCGCGGGGGTCAGCTTCTCGGCCAGGTCGCGCAGGAGGTCGTCGTGGCGGGCGCCGACGCGGTCGATCTTGTTCACGAAGACGAGCGTGGGGATCCGCAGCCGGCGCAGCGTCCGCATCAGGACGCGCGTCTGCGCCTGGACACCCTCGACGGCCGAGACGACCAGGACGGCGCCGTCGAGAACGCTCAGCACCCTCTCCACCTCGGCGATGAAATCCGGGTGGCCGGGGGTGTCGATCAGATTGACGGTGATGTCGTCCACGGCGAACGACACGACGGCGGACTTGATGGTGATGCCGCGTTGACGTTCGAGGGCCAGCGAATCGGTCTGGGTGTTCCCGTCGTCGACACGGCCGATCTCGTCGATCACTCCGGCGGCGTGCAACAGCCGCTCGGTCAGGCTGGTCTTACCGGCGTCTACGTGCGCCAGGATTCCGAGGTTGAGCGTACGCGTACTCACTGAGCGTCATGTCCTTCGAATAGGCAGGAATTCCCTTCTGCTGGATGGACATCGACGCTCGGCGCATGACGGCTCCTCGACTGCTTGGCGGGTCGGCCGGTCGGCCGACGTCGGGGAGTACAGCAAACCCCGCCCCGCCCGGCAAGCGAATTACCGGGTGGGGCGGGGTCGTGTCGTGCGGGGTCATGTCGTGCGGGGTTGACGCGGGACGGGCTGCCCTACGAGGCGGTCGCGGGCTCCGCGCGGCCGTCGACGCGGCGCGGCAGGCCGGTCGGGTTGTCGTCACGCAGCTCCGGGGGGAGCAGCGCGGCGGGGGTGGACTGGTAGGTGACGGGCCGCAGCCAGCGCTCGATCGCGGTGGCCCCGACGGACGTCGACGTGGAGGTGGACGCCGGGTAGGGGCCGCCGTGCTGCTGCGCGGGGGCGACGGCGACGCCGGTGGGCCAGCCGTTGACGAGGACACGGCCCGCGAGCGGCGTCAGGTCGGCGAGCAGCCGGGCGGCGCCGGAGTCCGCGTCCTCGGCCTCGCCGTCGGCGAGGTGCAGCGTGGCGGTGAGGTTGCCGGGGAGCCGGGCCAGGACGGCGCCGATCTCGGCGTCGGAGTCGTAGCGGGCGACGACGGTCACGGGGCCGAAGCACTCCTCCAGCAGGAGGTCGTGCGGTCCGTCGGCGGCGAGGCGCTGGGCCGGTACGGTCAGATAGCCCGCGCTGACGGTGTGGTCGCCGCCGGCGCCCGGGGTGATCGGGGCCGCCACATCGGGGAGTTCGGCCCGTTCGCGTACGCCCGCGACGAACGCGTCCCGCATCCGGTGGTCGAGCATCACGCCGGGCTCGGTCTCGCTGACGGCCGTCGTCAGCGACTTGAGCAGGCTGTCGCCGGCGTCACCGGTCGGGACGAGCACGAAGCCGGGCTTGGTGCAGAACTGGCCCTCGCCGAGCGTCATCGAGCCGGCCAGTCCGGTGCCGATCTGCTCGGCGCGCTCGGCCGCGGCGGCCTCGGTGATCACGACGGGGTTGAGCGAGCCGAGTTCGCCGTGGAAGGGGATCGGTGCGGGCCGGGCCGCGGCCGCGTCGAAGAGGGCGCGTCCGCCGCGTACGGAACCGGTGAATCCCGCCCCGGCGACCAGCGGGTGCTTCACCAGCTCCACACCGGCCTCGAAGCCGTGCACCAGGACCACCACGTCCTCGGGCAGGCCCACCTGTGCCGCCGCCCTGCGCAGCGTGGCGGCGCAGATCTCGGAGGTGGCGGGGTGGTCGGGGTGCACCTTGACGACGACGGGGCAGCCGGCGGCGAGCGCGCTCGCCGTGTCACCGCCCGGGACGGAGAAGGCGAAGGGGAAGTTGCTCGCCGAGTAGACGGCGACGACACCGAGCGGCACCTTCCAGCGCCGCAGGTCGGGCCAGGGCGGCGTGCGGTCGCCGTCGGCGTGGTCGATGCGTACGTCGAGGAAGGCGCCCTCGTCCACGACGTCGGCGAAGGCTCTCAACTGGGCGGTCGTGCGCGCGAGTTCGCCGGTGAGCCGGACCGGCCCCAGCGCGGTCTCGGCGTCCGCCGCCTCGATGACGTACGCGCCCGATTCGTCGAGCAGGTCCGCCGCCGTACGCAGAAGCGCCGCACGCGCGGTACGGTCGGCGAGCGCGGGCCGGGTGGCGTGCGCGCGACGTACTTCGCGGTCGACCTCCTCGGCCGTGGCTTCGACCGCGACCTGCTCACGCGGCTTCCCGGTTCGGGGGTCGACACTCCAGACTGGTGCTGCTGCCACCGCGGCTTCCTTCCAATTCCTGTGCCGTCCGCTGTCATCACCGAGGTGCTGTTCGGTATTCTGAACAAAGTTCCTGATGATGAATCCATGGGAACTCTATTTCCGTGCGTTCTGTGTGGTCAAGAGTGGTCAAGATAGGGGCGAGGGACGATGTCGGCTGCGGAAACCGGTGGTGCACAGGTCAAGTCCGCTGTGCGGACGGTGGAATTGCTGGAGTACTTCGCCGGACGCCCCGGTATGCACTCGCTCGCCGTGGTGCAGGAGGCGGTCGGCTACCCCAAGTCCAGTCTCTACATGCTGCTGCGGACCCTGGTCGAGCTGGGCTGGGTGGAGACGGACGCGACGGGCACGCGGTACGGCATCGGCGTACGGGCGCTGCTGGTCGGCACGTCGTACATCGACGGTGACGAGGTGGTGGCCGCCGCCCGCCCCACCCTGGACCGACTCTCCGACGACACGACGGAGACCATCCACCTGGCGCGTCTCGACGGCACGAACGTCGTCTACCTCGCGACCCGCCAGTCGCAGCACTATCTGCGCCCCTTCACCCGTGTCGGGCGCCGGCTGCCCGCGCACTCCACCTCGCTCGGCAAGGCGCTGCTCGCCACGCACACGGACGAACAGGTGCGCAAGATGCTGCCGGAGACGATGTCGCCGCTGACCGAGCACACGATCACCGACCGCGAGAAGCTCATCGAGGAACTGAACACGATCCGCGAGCAGGGGTACGCCGTGGACCGTGAGGAGAACACCCTCGGGCTGCGCTGCTTCGGCATCGCGATCCCGTACCGGACTCCGGCGCGCGACGCGATCAGCTGCTCGGTGCCGGTGGCGCGGCTGACCCCGGCGCACGAGCAGATGATCAAGGACGCGCTGTTCGACGCGCGCGACCGGCTGACGCTGGCTACTCGCAGGCTCTGACCGGTCGTCCGGGGCCCCTGTCCGCCGCCGGGTCTCCCGCACCGGTCTCCCCCGTGCGGCGGAGGGGGATCGTCAGCGCGCAGGAGGTGCGGGGGGCCGCCGGCCGGGAGCGTGGGCGGCATGACGCCGACCTCCGCCGCATCCGCCGCCCCGCTGCCCGCGCCCGAGACCGGGCCGACTGCCGGGCCGACTGCCGGGCCGACTGCCGGGACTGCCGGGCCCACCGACGGGCCGCCCGCCGCGCCGTCGCTCAGCCGTGGCGTACGGGCGCTGCGCGCCGTCGCGATCGCCTCGTGCCTCCCGTACATCACGCTCAAGGTGCTGTGGATCGCCGGCAACCGGGTCGGCGTCCCGGACGACAGCACGCTGCTGGACGACCGGATCGCGATGGCCTTCGCCAACAGTGTGTCCGTCGTCCTCGACGCCGCCGTGGTGGTCCTCGCGCTGCTGCTCACCCGGCCGTGGGGACGACGGGTCCCCGCCTGGCTGCTGGGCCTGCCGATGTGGGCCGCCGCGGGGCTGCTGGCGCCGATCATGACCGGCTATCCGCTCCAATTGGCGGGCGCCCTGGCCGACGGCTCGCGCCCGGCGCCCTCGAACTCGGAGCCGTTCCTCGACGCGTGGGTCTTCGCCGTCGTCTACTCCGGATTCATCCTCCAGGGCCTCACCCTGGGGGCGCTCTTCGTGCGGTACGCGCGGCGCCGCTGGGGCCACCTCTGGCGGGGACCGCTCGGGGACCCGCGGACGACGACCGTCGCGCGGGCGACGGCGGCGGCCGGTGCGCTCCTGGCGCTGCTGCCCGGTGTCATGCATCTGCTCTGGGCGACGGGAGCCACGACCGGGCTCAGCGCCGACCGGATCGCGGAGCGGTCGACCGACTTCTACCTCGTGGAGGGCGTCCACGCCCTGTTCGCCGTGGTCGCGGTGGCCGGCACCCTGCTGCTCGCGCTCCCCTTCCGTGCGGCCGGCCGGCTGTCGCCGAGGATCCCGCTCGCGACGGCGTGGGTGGGCTCGGGGACACTCGGCTGCTGGGGCGGCTTCCTCTTCCTGACCACGCTGCTGCCCACCGATCCGGATCAACGGGCCGCCGGGCCGATGGTGCTGACCTACGCTGTGTCGATGGTCGCCGGGTTCCTGCTGTTCGGCAGTGTCGTCTCCACCCTGCGGCGCCGCGCCGTATGACAGCCCCGCTCCCGCGCCGGACCGCCGCGCTCCTGCGCCCGCTCCTCGGCGGACGGGCACGGCTGCGCTGGACGCATCTGATCCTCGGCGGCGCGCTGCTGATGCCGTACTGGCTGCTCGGCACGGTGGTCGTCGGCCCGCTGGTCGACGCCGACAACTTGTTCGCCAACTCCCTGGCGCTTCAGTTCGGCGCGTACGCGGTCGCTCTGCCGCTGGCCGCGGCGAGCGCGCTGTTCCCGCTCGTACGGCCGCTGTCGGTGGCCGCGGCGCGGGCGCTGTGCGGGGTCCCGGAGGGCTCCCTGGCCGACGGTCCCGCCCGCTCGCGCGCGGCGAGGGTGCGTACGACGGGCTGGTTCACCCTGCATGTCGGGCTCGGCGGGATCATCAGCGGCATGTCGCTGGCGCTGCCGCCGTTCGCGGTGGCGCTGATGGCGCTGCCGCTGTCGTCGGCACTGCGCGAGTCCCGGCTCGGGATGCCGCGTGCCTTCGAGCACGGCTGGGCCATGGCTCTCGCGCCTCTCGCCGGGATCCTTTCCCTCGTCGCCCTTGCCGCGTGCGCGGCCGCGGCGAGCACGCTGCTGGCCCGGCTGGCGCCCGTGCTGCTCGGGCCCACACCGGCCGACCGGCTGGCCGCCGCCGAACGGCGCGCGGCGGATCTCGCCGTACGCAACAGGCTCGCCCGCGAACTGCACGACTCCGTCGGGCACGCGCTGAGCGCGGTGACCCTCCAGGCGGGCGCGGCACGCCGGATCCTGGACAGCGACGCGCCCAAGGACAGGGAGTTTGTACGGGAGGCGCTGACGGCGATCGAGGAGACCACCCGGCGCACCGTGGGCGAACTGGACTCCGTGCTGGGCCTGTTGAGGCAGGACGACGAGGACCGGCCGGCCGCGCGAGGGGGCGGTCCCGCGGGGCCGACGCTCGACGCGCTGGACGTACTGCTGGCCCACTGCGGCGTACACGTCGCGCTGACCGTCGAGGGGGACGTCACGACCGTGCCGGAGCCGGTGTCACGCGAGGCGTACCGCATCGTCCAGGAAGGGCTGAGCAACGCCCTGCGGCACGGCGGGGCCGCGCCCGTCACGCTCCATGCCGCCCTGAGCACCGAGAAGTTGGAGATCACGATGGAGAATCCGCTGCCGGACACGGCGCCGGTCGTACGGCCCGGCGGTGGACGCGGACTGCTCGGTGTCACCGAACGGGCCACGCTGCTCGGCGGGCACGCCGAGGCCGGGCACGACGGCGCGCTGTGGCGGCTGTCCGTCGCCCTCCCGCTGACCGCCGACGGGGGCGCCCGGTGAAACAGGCGGAGACCGGGATCAGGGTGGTGGTCGCCGACGACGAGCGGATGGTCCGTACGGCGCTGCGCGTCATTCTGGACGCCGAGCCGGACCTGACGGTCGTCGGCGAGGCGGCGACCGGCGCCGAGGCGGTCTCCGTGGTGCGCGCGGTGCGTCCGGACGTCGTGCTGATGGATGTGCGGATGCCGGAGATCGACGGCATCCGCGCCACCGAGCAGATCCTCGGCCCGGCGTCCGGCTCACCGTCGGGCCCGGTGCCGCGCGTCGTCGTGGTGACGACCTTCGAGAACGACAGCTACGTGTACGACGCGCTGCGCGTCGGCGCCTCCGGGTTCCTGCTGAAGCGGGCGGCGGCCGAGGACCTGGTGGCGGCGGTCCGGCTGGTGGCCCGGAGCGATTCGCTGCTCTTCCCGGCCGCGCTGCGGGGCCTGGCGGCGGAGTACGCCCGCCGCCGGCCGGCGGCGCCGGGCTGGGCGGGCCGGCTCACCGAACGCGAGGCGGCCGTGCTGCGGCTGATGGCGACCGGTCTGACGAACGCGGAGATCGCGGAACGGCTCGGCGTCGGCCCGGCGACGGTGAAGTCGCATGTCGCCTCGGTGCTCGCGAAGACCGGGACCAGGGACCGTACACAGGCGGTGATCGCGGCGTACGAGTCGGGGTTCATCAGCCCGAGGTGATGCCGGAGCCTTCGTGACGCCGGAGCCCGAGGTGATGCGGGAGCCCGAGGTGGCACCGGCCTCCTGAGGAGGCCCGTCCGGTCCCGTCCGGTCCCGTCCCGGTATGAAGAGTTTCTGAGAAGGGGCGCAGGGCGGAACGCGGCGGCCGGTCCCGCTCGTCCTGGCTGTGGGATGAACAAGACAATCAGGCGCACCGCGGTCGTCTGTCTGCTCATGGTGCTCGCCCTGCTGGTGCGGGTCACCTGGGTGCAGGCGTACCAGGGCAAGGCCCTCGCGGACAACGAACGCAACCGACGCACGCTCATCGACCAGTACGCCCAGCCGCTGGGCGACATCGTCGTGGCCGGTTCCGCCGTCACGGGCTCCGCCCGGACGGCGAGCAGCGACGACCTGAAGTACAAGCGGACGTACACGGACGGTGAGCTGTACGCGGCGGTGACCGGTTACAGCTCGCAGGCGTACCGCTCCACACAGCTCGAAGGCATCTACTCGCACGTCCTGGACGGCACGGACCCCCGGCTGAAGAACCCGCTGGACGCGCTCACCGGCAAGCAGGCCGCGCCGGGCAGCGTGCTGACGACCATCGACCCGGCGGTGCAGAAGGCCGGTTTCGAGGCACTCGGCGACAAGAAGGGCGCGGCCGTCGCGATCGACCCGGCGACCGGCAGGATCCTCGGGATGGTCAGCACCCCGTCGTACGACCCGTCGAGGATCAGCGGGACGACGGACGGCGACGCCTGGGAGCAGCTGAACGCCGACCCGGACAAGCCGATGGTCAACCGGGCGCTGCGGCAGCCGCTCCCGCCCGGTTCGACCTTCAAGCTGGTGGTGGCCGCGGCGGCGCTGGAGGACGGGCTGTACGGCTCGGTGGACACCCGGACGGAGAGCCCGGACCCGTTCACGCTGCCCGGTACGAGCCAGGTCCTGGAGAACGAGAACGCGTCGGCGCCCTGCGAGAACGCGACGATCCGCACGGCGCTCCAGTACTCGTGCAACAACGTCTTCGCCAAGATGGCCGCGGACCTCGGCAAGGACAAGGTCGGCTCGATGGCGTCGAAGCTGGGCTTCAACGACACCGAGCGGGATGTGCCGGTACGGGCCGCGGAGAGCGTCTACCCGTCCGACATGGACGACGCGCAGACGGCGCTGACGGGCATCGGCCAGTTCGAGGTCACCGCCACGCCGCTCCAGATGGCGATGGTCTCGGCGGCGCTGGCCAACGACGGGATCCTCGAATCGCCGCACATGGTGTCCAAGGTGGTGGACGCGGGTGGCGACACGCTCACCTCTTACGAGGACGAGTCGTCGCGCCGCGTCGTCTCGTCCTCGACGGCCGAGCAGTTGCGCAGCGCGATGGTGACGGTGGTGAACGAGGGCACGGGCACGAACGCCCGTATCGACGGCGCCGAGGTCGGCGGCAAGACGGGCACGGCCCAGCACGGCGTGGACAACAGCCAGACGCCGTACGCCTGGTTCACCTCGTACGCGAAGGACGCCTCGACGGGCAAGGAGGTGGCGGTGGCCGTGCTGGTCGAGGACTCGGGCGCGGCACGCTCGGAGGTCAGCGGCAACGGCCTGGCGGCCCCGATCGCCAAGAAGATGATGGAGGCGGCGGTGCGCTGACCGGCCCGCCCGGTCGCCTGCCGCCAACCCCTGTGGCGCCTGGGGCTCCCGTGCCACGATATGCCGATGGGGATGGGGAATCGGGCAGGGAAGCCGGCGGAGGAGTCGGCGGGGGAATCGGCCGGGAAGCCGGCGGGCAGGAGCTGGGCGATAGCCACGGTCCTTCGGGACCGTAACGCCGGGCTGTATCTGTCCGGCGTCGTCGTGTCCGGTTTCGGCACGTCGGCGATGTGGCTGGTCGGCGGCATCTGGGTCAAGTCGCTGACCGGGTCGGACAGTCTGGCGGCCCTGACCGTCTTCGCGATGTGGGCGCCGACGCTGGTGGGGCCGCTGCTGGGGGCGTTGGCCGACCGGTGGCGGCGCCGGCCGCTGCTGATCTTCTGCAATCTCGCCATGGCCGCGCTGCTGCCCCTGCTCCTCGTCGTGGACTCGGCGGACCGGATCTGGATCCTCTTCGCCCTGCTGTCCGTGTACGGCGTCAGCGGCGTCGTCCAGGACGCGGCCGAGGCGGCCCTGGTGGCCACGGCGATCGACAAGCGGCTGCTCGGTGACTTCAACGGGCTGCGGATGACGGCCAACGAGGGCATGAAGCTGCTCGCGCCGCTCGCGGGCGCCGGGCTGTACGCGGCGTACGGCGGCGGGACGGTCGCCCTGCTCGACGCCGTGACGTTCGCACTGGCCGCCGGTCTCTTCGCGCTGATGCGGGTCCAGGAGGAGCGGCCGGTGCCGGACCGTACCGGCAGTTGGCTGTCCCGGACGGCGGAGGGCGCGCGCGTGCTGCGCGACTCGCCGGTCCTGCGCCCGCTCGTCCTGGCGGGGTCGGTCACCATGCTGCTCGCGGGGCTCAACGGCGCCGCGATCTACGCGGTGGTCGACAAGGGCCTCGGGCACGCTCCTACGTACGTAGGTCTGCTCTACGCGCTCCAGGGCGTCGGCTCGGTCGCCGTCGGGCTGCTGGCGGGCCCGCTGATGCGCAGGATGCCCGAGCGGGTGTTCGCCGCCGGTGGCATCGCGCTCTTCGCCGCCGCCGTGGGGCTGCGGGCGCTGCCGTACGACGCCGTGGTGCTGGCGAGCGCGGTGGCGGTGGGGATCGGGCTCCCGTGCGTGCTGATCGTCGCGCTGACGGCGGTGCAGCGCGAGACCCCGGACGCGGTGCTCGGGCGGACCGCCGCCACCGCCAACACCCTGATCTACGTGCCGAACGCGGTGTCCCTCGCACTCGGCGCGGGACTGATCGCGTTCGTCGACATCACGGTGCTGCTGCCGGTCACCGGGGTGATCGGCCTGCTGACGGCGGCCGGCCTCACCTTCTACGGAGGCTTGCCGCGACGGGTCTCAGCCGAGTTGTGAGAGCGCGGCGGCGACGGCGGCCAGATCCGCGTCCGACGCCAGGCCCGCGTGGTACAGGCGCAGTTCGGTCGCGCCGAACGAGCGCGCGTGCGCCGCGTCGCCGGCGAGGGTGTCCGGGCTGCCGCCCATACCCCCCACGACGGTGAAGTTGGCGGCCAGCACGGTGGATTCGCGGCGATGGGCGGCGAACGGTGTCAGCATCGCCTCCGCCGCGCCGCCGGTACAGGGCAGGACGACCCCGTCGGCGGTGTCCAGGATGTGCGCGGGGTCGACCCCGGCGTTGGCCCCGGTGCGGTGGGGGTTGGGGTCGGCGTGGAGCAGTACCTGGAAGCCGGGGTGCGCCCGCGCGCGTACGGCGGCGACGGTGGCCTCCTGGAGCGTACGGGCGGTCCGGACGCGCCAGTTGAGGGTCGCGGCCGCCAGATCGGCGCCCAGGAGCTTTTCGACAGCCGGCCAACCTGCCGGGGTGCCGGGGCTCTGCGCGCCGCTCCAGACGGGCTCCAGGGCCCGCCTGACGGCGGCGTTCAGCTCGTCGGCGTCCAGGCCCAGCGACAGGTAACCGGCGCGGCAGACGGAGCAGAAGCAGAGCGACATCAGGTACTGCGCGGCCTCGCCTAGCGGGACGCCGCCGATCTTGTCGTGGGCGTGCAGGTGCGCGAGTCCGTACCAGCCGAGGGATTCCAGTTCGGTGCCGGCCGCGCCGGGCTGTACGGCGGCTTCCGCGGCGAGCGACGCGACATACGTACGGACGGCGGGGCGGGCGATGCACGGGGCCCAGGGGTAGCGGTCGCCGTAGGCGTTCACCACGGAGGTGCCGGGATGCTCGGCGCCCAGCCGGGAGTTGTGCGCGAGGACGACCCAGGTGTGCACCTCCAGTCCGGCGTCGGCGAGCGCGGCGGCGGCCTCGCCGTAGGCGTCCGCCGGGGCCCAGTCGCCGGCGGCGTAGGGGCGCAGTTCGGCGTCCGCCCAGTGCGCCTCGTCCATCGGGTAGAGCACGGCGGCGTGTTCGGCCGTGACGACGCGGTGGCGCGGGTGGCGCGGGGTCAGGGCGCGGGTGGAGTGGTAGGCGGAGGCGAGGGTGACCTGCCGGACGCCGAGGCCCGCGACGCGCGCGGGCGCGTCGGGGTCGCCGACCACGTCCCAGGGGTAGAGAAAGGCGGAGGTCTTCACGCGTTCGTCTCCGTCCCGCCGGGCTCTCCGGGCTCTCCCGGCTCGCCGTCGCCGTCGCCGTCGCCGTCGCCGAGCAGCGTGTAGCCGCGCTCGATGATCTCGGTGAGTTCCTTGATGTGCGCGGGCTGCGGTTCGCTCAGGGGGGTACGTACCTCGCCGACGTCGTAACCGCGCAGTCTGACGCCCGCCTTGACGAGCGAGACGGCGTATCCGCGCCCCTTGGAGCGCAGTTCGACCAGCGGCCGGTAGAAGCCGTCGATGAGCCTGTTCACGGTTGTGTCGTCGCCGGAGTTGAGGGCGCGGTGGAAGGCGAGGGCGATCTCGGGCGCGAAGGCGAAGACGGCGGAGGAGTACAGGCTGATGCCGATGCCGCGGTAGGCGAGGCCGGTGAGCTCGGCGGTGGGCAGGCCGTTGAAGTAGAGGAAGTCGCGGCCGGGTTCCTCGGTGCGTACGGCGCTGAGGATGCGCTGCATCAGGTCGAGGTCGCCGTAGCCGTCCTTGAGGCCGATGACGCCGTCCACCTTGGCGAGTTCGACGACGGTCTCCGGGGTGAAGATCGCGTTGTCGCGCTGGTAGACGATGACTTCCAGGCCGGTGGCCGCGGCCAGCGCCGAGTAGTGGCGCAGCAGGCCCTCCTGGTCGGCGACGACCAGATAGGGCGGCATGGCGAGCAGTCCGTCGGCGCCGGCGGCCTCGGCGATCTCCGCGTATCTGACCGCGATTGCCGTACCGTAACCGGCGGCCGCCACGACCGGGACCGCTCCCGCGGTCTCCTCGACGGCCGCCCGTACGCACTCCCCGAACTCCTCCGGGGTGAGCGCGTGGAACTCGCCCGTGCCGCAGCAGGCGAAGACCGCGGCGGCTCCCGCGTCGACGCCGCTTCTGACGTGCGCGCGGAACGCGTCGAGGTCGAGGGCGCCGTCCGGACCGTACGCGGTGACGGGGAAGAACAGCGGCCCGGCGACTCGGGTGAGGCGGGCGGCGAGCGGGGCTGAGGTCACTGGCGCTCCCTGGGCCGTGCGGCGAGCACTCACGCTCGTGCACAATTCTGATCGGCGTCCATATTTCTGAACAACGCCACGCTAGGCCAGCCGTGCGGCGCCGGTCAAGACGGAAAACCGCAACCCAGGAGCGGATCGGCCGCCTCCGCGCGACACTTGACGCTGACGGCGACGCTCCTTAGCGTGTCCACGCATGTGAATCCTGTCCACGGATCTGAGTCATTCCGGGTCCGCCCGAGTCCGTCCGAGGAGATCTACGCCCATGCCCCAACCGCGAACCGTCCTGCTCACCGGCGCAGCGGGCGGCCTCGGCACCCTGATGCGGGGCCTGCTGCCCGCGTACGGGTACGAGCTCCGGCTCTTCGACGCCACACCCATAGAAGGCGAGCCGGACGCGATCACGGCCGACCTCGGCGACAAGCGCGCGCTGCGTGAGGCCGTCAAGGGTGTCGACGCGATCATCCATCTCGCCGGCATCTCCCTGGAGGCGTCGTTCGACAAGATCCTGCGGGCCAACATCGAGGGGACGTACAACCTCTACGAGGCGGCACGCGAGGAGGGCACCGCGCGGGTGGTCTTCGCGTCCAGCAACCACGCCGTCGGGTTCACACCACGGCCGCAGGGCACCTATCCGCTCGACTCGGAGGCGCTGATCCCGATCGGGACCCCGCGCCGCCCCGACACGTTCTACGGCCTCTCCAAGTGCTTCGGCGAGGATCTGGCGCAGCTCTACTGGGACCTGCACGGGCTGGAGACCGTCTCCGTGCGGATCGGGTCGTGCTTCATGGAGCCGACCTCCGTACGGATGCTGTCGGTCTGGATGAGCCCCGGCGACGGCGCGCGGCTCTTCCACGCCGCGCTGACGGCCGAGGACGTCCAGCACTCCGTCGTCTACGGCTCGTCCGCCAACACCCGCCTGTGGTGGGACCTTTCGACGGCGCGGGCCCTCGGGTACGAGCCGAGGGACGACTCCGAGCAGTACGCGGACAAGCTCATCGCCGAGCAGGGCGAACTGGACCCGGAGAACCCCGACCACGCCAACCTGGGCGGCCACTTCTGCACACACCCGCCGCAGTGGCCGTACTGAACGGGCCGGTCGCCGGGACCCCGTGACTGACCCGTACGGGGGAGGGGCGGAAAAGTAAGGGAACGGCAAAGAGAGGTCGTTCGTTACGTCTGGCATGACAGCTATGACCCCCGGCTCGAACATCCCCCTCTCGGCCGCCCGCGTGGCGGTGGACGTCGCCGCCCCGGTGCGGCTCGACGTATCGGGCCTGCTGCTCACCGCCGACGGCAAGGTGCGCTCCGACGACGACTTCATCTTCTACAACCAGCCGAACGGCCCGGGTGTGACCTACCGGTCCGGCGGCGGTACGGCTCCGGACGCGATCGTGGTGGACACGTCCGCCGTCCCCGCCGGAATCGAGAAGATCGTCGTCACGGCCAGCCCCGACGCCGCGGGCCAGAGCTTCCAGGGCATCGAGCCCACAGCGACCATCCGCAACGCCGACGACGGCAGCGCGCTCGCCACCTTCACCCCGCCGAATCTGGGTTCGGAGACCGCCCTGGTGGTCGTGGAGGTCTATCTGCGCAACGGCGCCTGGAAGGTCCGCGCGGTCGGCCAGGGTTACTCGAACGGGCTGTCGGGCATCGCCACCGACTTCGGCGTCTCCGTCGAGGAGCCCACGACGCCCGCCGCGGCCGCCCCACAGGCGCCGCAGGCCCCCGTGGCCCCGATGGCGCCGGTGCCGCCCTCCGCGCCCGTCCCGCCCCCGGCTCCGGCCCCCACGACGGCCGACCCGCGGATCGCGGCCCCCGTCGCTCCCTCGGCCCCCGTCCCGCCGTCCGCCCCCCCGTCGGCTCCCGCGGGCTCCGGGAAGATCAATCTCGACAAGGGCCGCGTCAATCTCCAGAAGAACCAGACGGTGTCGCTCGTCAAGGGCGGCGCCCCGCTGCTGTCCCAGGTCAAGATGGGCCTCGGCTGGGAGCCCGCCTTCCGCGGCAAGGACATCGACCTCGACGCCTCCGTGATCGCCTACGGACCGAACCGCAACCACCTGGACAGTTGCTACTTCGGCAAGCTGTCCATCCTCGGCGGCTCGGTCAAGCACTCCGGCGACAACCTCACGGGTGAGGGCGCCGGGGACGACGAGACGATCGTGGTCGACCTCGGCCGGCTGCCGGCCGAGGCCACGGGCCTGGTCTTCACGGTGAACTCGTTCACCGGCCAGAAGTTCAACGAGGTCGCGAAGGCGTACTGCCGGCTGCTCGACGCGCGGACCGGTGAGGAACTGGTCCGCTTCGACCTGACGGGGGCCGAGCCGCAGACCGGCGTGATCATGGCGAAGCTCATCAAGCAGTTCTCCGGTGAGTGGGAGATGACGGCCGTCGGCGAGTTCGTGAAGTCCCGCACGGTCCGCGGCATGGTCAAGCCCGCGGCCAAGTCCCTCTGAGTGCCGCTCCGGACATGCCTTTACGGGCCGCCGCGGTCACGGGGATCGCGGCGGCCCGGGGGCCTGGGTCTTCAGAGCTTGGTCAGTTTGGAGAAGGGGCTCAGGATCCGACCCTGGCGGCCCGAGAAATCGATGAGCACGGCGTTCTCGCCCTCGACTCCGATGACTCTGCCCAACCCGAACTGATCATGGGAAACACGGTCTCCCACGTCGAAGTGCTCGGGCGGAGGTGAGGCCGGGCCTTGGCGGTTGAAGGGACTGGACGGCAGGTGGCGCCGGGAACCGGCTGACTTTGTCATTACCTGGAGTATGCGCCCAACGGCCCCCGACGCGCCATGCCCGACCGCCGACGGGCCGCGGGATCACTCGTTCCCCAGTGACCCCACGGCCCTCCGCGGGCCCCTGTTCCGGCGGTCAGTCCGCCCACGGCCAGCGGGCGTCCCGACCCGCCTCCAGCAGCGGAACCATGCGGAACGCGGCGTCGGAGAGACCACCGAAAGTGTGCCGGTTCCGCGTGCCCGACGGCCCGTGCCCGGCCCGGTATCCCGCCAGATTCCAGGTGTAGACGGGAACACGGTCCGGGACCTGCTCGGTCGGGTCGCCGTAGTGGCTGTACGACGCCTGCTCGTCCGTGACGATCAGCACCCGGTCGTGGCCGCGGTAGTGGGCCCGTACCGCCCCTGTCGTGTTCGTGCCCCCCAGGCTGCCGAAGCGGCCCAGGACCTTCAGCACGGACTCGCGCCCGTGGTACTTCACCGTGCCGCTGCCCGAGCCGAACTCGACCAGATCGGCGTCGGCGGCGCGCATCGCCACCGCCGTACCGAAGATCGCCGCCGCGTCCGCCCGGTTGAGCTGCGAGCGGTCCGACAACGGTGACCACATCGAACCCGACCGGTCGACCAGGATCAGCGTCCGCCCCGGCAGCGCGGGCACATTGGCCAGCGAGTGGCCGAGCGCCCGCTCCAGCGGGTACGACCAGCGCAGCGACGGCGCGTGCTGGTACGCCGCGAGATAGCGGAACGGGAACTGCCGCGACCGGGCGACCACCGCCGGGTCCGACAACTCGGCGGCGACCCGGGCCGCGACCTCGTCGCTCACCCCGGCCTCGTCGAAGTTCCGCAGATTGCGCAGCAGCGCCATCGGCCCCATGGAGGGGATGACGGCCTCCCACGCCGCCGCGTCCATCGGCCCCTGGAGCCAGCCCGCCAGCATCTCCCACGTCATGCCCGCCGCCGCCAGCCGCTCGTCGGCGCCGGGAGCCGTGATCACCGCGCGCCGCTCGGCGACGGGCAATTCCATCAGGGCCCGGTGCGCGACAAGAGTGCGGTTCGACGCGGGCGGATCGGCGCTGTCGGGGTGGTGCCGGCGGTCCAGGGCGTAACGGAACAACTCGCCCTGCCACGCCTTCGCCGGATCGGGCGAGGCGTGCACGAGATTGAGAATGTCCCCGAATCGGTAACCCTTCGACGCGGTGTCGTACTTCAACAGCGACTTTCCGCTGTAGAGCCGCCGCACGGCATCGGCCGTTCCCCGCTTCACCGGCTTGGGTATCGCGCGTCCGTAACGGGACGTCCAGTAACCGAGGAATTCACCCGGCTCGTCGGCACGCAGCAGTACGGAATCGACGACCCGACGGTTCGACGGGCCCGTGCCGACGCCCAGTTCGAGACGCGCCTTGACGTATTCGGCGGCGCCGACGACGGCGGCGGTCCGCATGTTCCCGTCGCGGCGCAGCCAGCTCAGAAGACCGGCGGTCCATGCCGGATCCTCGACCGCGAGCTTACGTACGAGGGAGGCGAAGCGGTCGTCGCGGTCGTCACCGGACTCGTAGAAAGTCTGCTGGGAAACGAAGTTGGCGACGGCCAGCAGAAACAGCTCGGACTTCGCGTCGCGCAGATGTCCGGCGCCGCCCTGGTGGGTCCGGGTGGTCGCGCCCGTCGACCGTACGGGCGACGTGCCGCGGACCACGGAAAGGCGGGTGTTGAAACGTGCCATGGGAATTCCCCCGAATTCGATGAAAAGTCCAGAGATCAAGGCCGGCGGAACCGACAAGGTGCTCTACCAACTGAGCTACACCGGCTCGAAAGCCGATGGCAGGACTCGAACCTGCGGCCTCCCCATTAAGAGTGGAAGTAGGTCCCGCCTTCGCACCTGGACAGATATGACTTTAGGAGAGGCGCCGACCGGCTGCCACGGGTTTTAGCGGCGCCTCAGCGGCGTTACGCCGGCCCGGACGAGCCGGTGTTCGGTGGCAGCCGCAACCTTGAGACGCTCTACGGGCGTCGCAGTGATCGGCCGCGTAGGGATGGGCGGGTTCGGAGGGGGAGGCACGGTGGAGAAGCTCGGGGGGTACCGGCTGGTCGCCCTGCTCGGTGCGGGCGGCATGGGGCGGGTCCATCTCGCCAGGGCGGCCTCGGGGCGGCTGGTGGCCGTGAAGACGGTGCACGAGCATCTGGCGGCCGATCAGCGGTTCCGGGAACGGTTCCGGCGGGAGGCCGCCGCGGCCCGTTCGGTGGCGGGACCCTTCACGGCCGCCGTGCTCGCCGCCGATCCGGAGGCCGTACGCCCGTGGCTGGCCACCGAGTTCTGCACGGGCCCCACCCTCGGTGAGGCGGTCGCGGCCCTCGGACCGCTGCCTTCGGGCGAACTCGCCGCGCTCGGCGCCGCGCTGGCCGAGGCGATCGCCGCCGTGCACGCCGCGGGGCTCGTCCATCGCGATCTGAAACCGTCGAACATCGTCGTGACGCGCGACGGCCCGATGGTCATCGACTTCGGCATCGCGCGGACCGCCGCCGAGGAGAGCCTGACCGACAGCGGTGAGGTCGTCGGCTCCCCCGGCTTCATCGCGCCCGAACTGCTCACCGGGACGGGTGAACCCGGTCCGGCCGTCGATGTGTTCGCGCTCGGGGCGCTGCTCGCGTACGCGGCGACCGGCCGTCCCCCGTTCGGCACCGGCCCGGTGCACCAGGTGCTGTACCGCACCATGCACGGCCCGGCGGATCTCGACGGGTTGGCGGAGACCCTGGGCGCCCGGGACGGCGCGGCCGGGTGGCGGGAACTGCTCGGGAGCTGTCTGAGCCAGGAGCCCGGCGAACGGCCCACCGTGGCCGAGGTGCTGGCCGCGTGCGCGGCGTGGACCGAGGGTGATCCGTGGTGGGAGCGGGAGGCCGTGTCCGGTCTGATCCGGCGCCGTGAGGAGGAGGTGGCCGCGCTGGTCGCGAACGCGCCGGAGACGACGGCGACGGTAACGGCAACGGCGACGACAGCCACGGCGACGGCCACGGAACCGGCGGACACGCGGGCCGACGAACCGGCCGACGCGGTGCCGGCGCCGCGCGACGCGACCGTCCCCCGCCTCCCCGCCCCCACTGCGCCGCTCGTACCCGGCGGCGGCGCCACGGTCGTGAGCGGCGGCCGGGGCGCGTCCCGGAGACGGTTCCTGCGCTGGGGCGGCGCGGCCCTCGCCGGCGGCGCGGCGGTCGGCACGGTCGCCTGGCTCTCCTCACTCACCGGCCGCGACGGCGAGGACGCCGACGCGGGAGCCTCCGGCACGCCGGGCCCGTACGCACGGGGCCGCGCCCTGTGGACCCGCGACATCGGCGAAGCGCTGCCGATGCGGTACGGCGAGGCCCTGTACCTCCGGGCCGGGGACGGGCTGACCCGACTCGACCCGCGGACCGGGGTCGTCGCCTGGAGCCACCCCGTCGACGGGGACATCACCGATGTCGTCCTCGGTGACGAACTCGTCCATGTCCTGTCCAACCGGCTCTCGTTCTCCACCGAGATCGCCGCGCTGGACGCCGCGACCGGCGTCGCGAAGTGGTCCGCCGACCCCATGGTGAACAACCCCCGGCGCCCGCTGGAGCTGCGCGGGGCGGGGCCGACCGTCGCGGTCGACGGGAACCGCAGCGCGCTCGTGGTCGCCGAGGACGTCCTCTGTGTCGTCACCTACGCCTCGTACTCGACGGCGTGGGAGCGCCGCACCAACCGTGAGAGCCCCTGGCGCGCCTACGGCTACGACCCGCGCACCGGAGCCGCCCTCTGGTTCCACCAGGGCGCGCGGGCGGAGGTGGCGGCTCTCCGCCGGACGGACGACCGGATCGCCGTGGCGGCCAGGACCGTCTCCGCCACCCCCGCCACCCCCGCCGCCCCCGGCGGGAACGACGACGGGAGCGGGACGGACGGACCACTGACCGTGCTGCGCGCCGCCGACGGCACCCTCGAACGCGAGATACCCGGAGGCGCGGCGTACCCGGAGTCGTACCTCGGCTCCCGCGGCGTCCGCCACTACGCGACGGGCGGACGTCTGAAGGCCGTCGACCTCGCGACCCGGCGTACCCGGTGGACCCGCGATCTGTCCGAGGGAGAGACCGACGACACCACCATCACCCCCACGGCCACCGCCGGGCTGGTGCACACCGCCACGTACGACACGACGAAGGCCCTCGACGCGGACACCGGACGTACCCGCTGGAGCCGTGCGGGCACCGGCCTGCCGCTGGTGGTGGCCGGCGGGCTCGTCTACGGCCGGGGACGGGCGCCGGAGGACGCGGAGACGGCCGGGAGGCGCCCCGACTGGGGGTTGCACGCGCGGGACGCGGCGACGGGCGACCTCGTGTGGGCGGCCGAGACCGGCGAGGCGAGCGCGGTGGTCGTCGGGGCGGGCGGTGGCGCGGCCGGTACGGGACCCGGCCTCGTCCATGTGGCGTCGGGAGGCGTCCTGACCACCTACGCCGCACCGGAGTTGTCATGACCGACCCCCTGCTGCCCGGCGACCCCGAAAGCCTGGGCTCCGTACGGCTGCTCGGCCGGCTCGGCGCCGGTGGCATGGGCCGGGTGTATCTGGGCCGTACGACCGGTGGCCGACTGGTCGCCGTGAAGACCGTCCACGCGCACCTCGCGGCCGAACCGCACTTCCGCGAGCGGTTCCGGCGCGAGGCCGCCGCAGCCCGCGCCGTGACGGGGGCGCACACGGCGGCGGTGCTCGACGCGGATCCCGCGTCGCCCGTGCCCTGGCTGGCCACCGCCTATCTGCCGGGCGTCACGCTGCGGCGCGCGGTCGCCGCCGCCGGACCGCTGGGCGTGCCGGTCGTACGGTCCCTGGGCGCGGCGCTCGCGGAGGCCCTGACGAGCATCCACGGCGCGGGTCTCGTCCACCGCGACCTCAAACCGTCCAACGTGCTGGTCACGGCCGAGGGGCCGCGCGTCATCGACTTCGGGATCGCCCGTGCGCTGGGCGACCACGGGCTGACGGCGGCCGGGGACATCGTCGGGACGCCCGGGTTCATCGCGCCCGAACAGATCACGGGCGGGACGCCGGTGACCGCGGCGGCCGACGTGTTCGCCCTGGGCGCGGTCCTCGCGTTCGCCGCCACCGGCCGCAACCCCTTCGGGGACGGAACGGTGGCGATCCTGCTCTACCGGGCCGTGCACGAGGAGCCCGACCTGGCCGACGTACCGGTGGAGCTACGCGGGCTGGTCGCCGGCTGTCTGGACAAGGAGCCGGGCCGACGGCCCTCGGTCGCCGCCGTGCTGGAGCGGACGGCCGATCCCGCGTCGCCGCTGTGGTGGCGCGAGGAGCCGCTGCGGAGCCTGGTGCGGGGCGACGAGGAGGACCGGCCGCGCGAGCACACGGCGATGGTTCCCACGAAGCGGGCCACGGCGGCACCGGCGCCACCCCCCGTGCCGGCGCGGGTCGAGCGGCGCCGTCAACCGGCCCGCCGGGGAGTGCTGGTGGCCGGTGCCGCCACCCTGACCGGGCTGCTCGGCGTCTCCGTCGTACGCGGCTGGGAGAGCCCCGCTCCGGACGGCGCCCAGCTGGATGTCGACAAGGGATCGGCGAAGCCGGGCGCGCTCCGCTGGAGCGTCACCACGGAGTCCGAGGCGATCGACGCGCTGCTGCCCAGCGGCGGCACGGTGCTGCTGCACGGCACACTCGCCGGCGGTTCCACGGGCTACGTCCGCGCCCGCGCGGCCGCCGACGGGGCCCGCCGCTGGGAGCTGGAGGCTTCGGCGGACGTGCCGCGCATGTGGGGCGTCGTGGAGGGGAATCTCGTCGCGCCCGACGTCGGGCTGCCGGTGGTCGATGTCGGCTCGGGCAAGTCGCGCGTCGAGGCCGACCCCGTCCGGAGGCTGCCGGCCCGGTGGGTCGCCGTCGTGGACGGCACGGTGGTCTCGTCGTACGCGGACGAGGACGGCGAGAAGGAGCTGGAGGCCGTCGATCCGCTTACGGGGGCTGGCCGTTGGGCGCGGGAGCTGGGCGGCACGGAGCCACCGGCGGTGCTGGGCGGCACGATGCTGCTGGCCCGCGCCCTGCGGTGGGAGGTGCTCGGCGTCGACGCGGCGTCGGGCAGGACACTGTGGACGTACGAGGGGTTCCAGGCCGACGGCGACCAGTTGCTCGCCGCCGCCGCGCTGCCGGACGCGGGGAACTTCGCCCTGCTCACCACGGCGGGCAAGCTGCACCTCGTCCGTGCGCGCGGCGGGGAGCGCGTCGCCGTCGCGGCGGACACCTTCCCCGTGACCCCGGGAGCCACGGCCGTCGGCGCGGCGGGCGGGACGGGCCTGCTGGCCACGGCGGGCACGCTGTACGGCTTCGACCCGGAGAGCGGGAAGCGTCGCTGGCGGCGCCCCACGCTCGGCGTCGAGACGAGCTGGCGGCCGCGGACGGGCGGGCTGCGGGGTCCGGTCACGGCGGGCGGTCCGGGCAGTGCGGGCGGTCCGGTGCTGCACTGGTCGAAGGCGGACACCCTCCAGGCCCTCGATCCCCGGTCCGGCGAGGCTCGTTGGACACGGCGGCTGACGGGGATCGCGAAGGTACCGCCGGTCGTCGCGGGCGACACGGTGTACGCGGCGGCCGGCGACACGTGCACCGCCCTGCGGCTCGCCGACGGCACGCCGCTGCGCGAGTGGGTGCTGCCTGGGATCATCGACCAGCTCGCGTCCGACGCGTCCGGCTGGTACGGCCGGGTCGGCACGTCGGAGGTACGGGCGTACAACGCCGTCGACGGCTGACGCCTCCCGAAGGGACCCCTCCATGAACTTCCCGCAGACCGGCCGCCGGGTCCTGGTCACCGGCGCCGCACGAGGACTCGGCCGCGCGGTCTCCCGCGCCTTCGCCGCCAACGGCGACCGCGTCGCCGTCCACTACGGCACCCGCGAGGACGACGCGCGCCGCACCCTGGACTCCCTCGACGGCACGGGCCACGCGCTGGTGGGCGGCGACGTGTCGGACCCCGAGGGCGCGGCCCGGATCGCGGACGCGGCGCGGGACGCGCTGGGCGGCATCGACGTACTCGTGAACAACGCGGCGGTGAACGAACCCCATCCGCTGCCCACCACCTCGTACGAGGACTGGGCGGCGAGCTGGCAGCGCCACCTCTCGGTGAACGTCCTCGGCACGGCGCTGCTCAGCCACCGCGCGGCACGGTCGATGATCGACAGCGGCACGGGCGGCCGCATCGTCAACATCGGCTCACGCGGCGCCTTCCGCGGCGAACCGGACCACCCCGCGTACGGCGCCACGAAGGCGGCGGTGCACGCACTGGGCCAGTCCCTCGCGGTCTCCCTCGCCCCACACGGCATCGCGGTCGCCTCCGTCGCCCCGGGCTTCTTCGCCACGGAACGGGTGGCCGCCCGCCTGACGGGCCCTGAGGGCGACGCGATCCGCTCCCAGAGCCCGTTCGGCCGGGTGGCGACGGCGACCGAGATCGCGTCGGCGGTGCTGTGGCTGGCCTCCCCGGAGGCGGAATGGTCGTCGGGCGCCGTGCTGGACCTCAACGGGGCTTCGTACCTGCGGACTTGAGGGGGGGCGGGCCGCCCGGCCGCGCCGCCCTCCAGGGGGCGACCCACGCGCGGGCGGCCCGGCCACGGGGCCAGATCAGCTCGGGCTTGCCCGCGACGTAACGCAGCCCTTCCCGCAACT
>NZ_JBHUZM010000114.1:0-25137 GCF_042667665.1 Streptomyces sp. NPDC057307
GGCCCGGGTGGGCCCGTCCGGCGATCGAGGAGGACGTACGGTCAGTGCGCGGACCCGGCCTCCGAGCCGTCGCCCGCCGCGCCGTCGCCCGCCGCGCCGTCGTCCTGAGCGCCGTCGTCCGCGGCGCCGTCACCGGCCGCACCGTCGTCCGCCGCTCCGCCCGCGCCGATCTCCGCGCCCACCGCGGTGAGCGCCGTCGTCACCGGCTGGAAGAACGTCTCGCCGCCCGACGTGCAGTCACCGCTGCCGCCCGACGTCAGACCGATCGCGGTGCCGTCCGCCGTGAACAGCGGGCCACCGCTGTCGCCGGGCTCCGCGCAGACGTTGGTCTGGATGAGGCCGCTGACGGAACCCTCCGCGTAGTTCACGGTGGCGTTGAGCCCGGTGACCGAACCGTCGGCGAGACCGGTGGTGCTGCCCATCCGGACGACCTCCAGGCCCACGGCCGCTTCGCCCGCCTGCCCGATCGGCAGGGTCTGCCCGTCGCCGAGGTCCACCTCGCTGGGGGCCTCGGTGGCCGGGTCGTCGTACGTGAGGAGCGCGAAGTCCCCGTCGCCGGGGAACGTCGCGGCCTGGACCGTACCGACGGGCGCGCCGTTCTGCTCCTCCGACCACTGCTCGGCCGCCACGCCGCAGTGACCCGCGGTGAGGAATCCGGGCGTGCCGTCCTGCGTGGTGACGTTGAAGCCGAGCGAACAGCGGGCGCCGCCGCCGAAGATGGCGTCGCCGCCCTCCAGGAACGGTTTGAACTCGCCCGCCGACTTCTGGATGCGAGCGACGCCGTCGCCCAGCGAGCGGACGGTCGACTCCAGGGTGTCCCAGCGCTCGCCGGTGACCGTGGTGTCGGCGGTGACGAGGACCTGGTTGGTCCGGGGGTCGACGGCCCAGGCGGTGCCGGGGATGGCGGCGTCCCGGGTCAACGTGCCCGTGGCGGTGCGGAGTTCGCCCATGCTGTTCTGCACGCTTCTCGCCACGGCGCCGGAGGCGCGCACCTGCCGGGTCGACTCGTCACTGCCGCCGCTGCCGCCGCCGTCCGCGACGTTCACCACGACCTGCTTCTTCTGCGCGTCGTAGTACGCCCCCGCGTAGTCCTCGCCGAGCTGTGAGGACAGCCGCGCGACGAGTTCCGGTGCCGACGCGGCACTGACCGTTCTCGGGTTCTGTCCCGCGCCGCCGCCCGCGCCGCCGCCCGCGCCGTCGTCCGTGCCGGACTGTGACGCGTTGGCGTTCGGCAGCAGGATGGCCGCTGCCGCGACACCCACCGCCCCGGCTCCCGCGAGTACGGCCTTGCCCTTGGATATTCGCCTGTGACTCAACTCGTCGCCTCCTGTGGGGGATTACGGAGTCCGACCCCTTGATACGGGCGATGTGCGTGTTGTGTTCAGCGGAGCCGGCAGCCAACAGACGAGGGGCCGGCCGGACAACGGCCCGGCCGGCCCCTCACATGCCCCCTCAGGTGCCCCTCACCTGCTCGTCGCCTGCTCCTGACGTACTTCCGACTGACGGCTCGTCAACCGCTGATCTCGATCTTCTTGTTGCTCTCCGACGGCTTGACCGTCTTGGCCCCGGCCTTGGCGGGCGCGGTCGAACCCGTCTTCTGCGAGAGGCCCTTGAGCAGTTCGGCGATGTCGACCCCGGTGGTCGACGTCAGCAGTTCCATGCCCTGCGCGACGTTGTCGGTGACCGTGCGGGAGAGCTGGCTCGCACCGTCCGTGGAGATGACCGTCAGCTTGTCGATGGCGCTCAGCGGCTCGGACGCCTTGGCCACGACGGCGGGCAGCACCTCCACGAGCATCTGAAGCACGGCCGCGTCACCGTACTGGGCGAACGCGTCGGCCTTCTTCTGCATCGCCCCGGCCTCGGCGGTACCGCGCGCCGCGATGGCGTCGGCCTCCGCCTCGCCCTCGATCCGTACGGCCTCCGCGAGCGCCGCGCGGCGCAGCTTCTCGCCCTCACCGGTGAGCCGCGACCGCTGCGCGTCCGCCTCGGCCTCCTTGACCTGGGCGATCCTGCGGGCCTCGGCCTCCTGCTCGGCCTGGTAGCGGGCGGCGTCGGCCGGCTTGCGCACCTGGGTGTCGAGCTGACGGTCCGTCAGCGCGGCCTGACGCTGCGCCACCTTCTCCTGTTCGCCGAGGACTTCCTGCTGACGCGCGGCCTCGGCGAGCGGTCCCGCCGCATTGGCCTTGGCCTTGGCCGCCTCGGTCTCGACCTTGATCTCGGCCTGCTTCAGATAGAAGGTCCGCTCGGCCACCGCGATCTCCTCGGCGGCCTTGAGCCTGGCCTGCTCGGACGCCCGCTTGGCGATGGCCTCGGCGATGTCCGCCTCCTGCCTGGCGCGGGCGGCCTCGGGCCGGCCCAGGTCCTCCAGGTAGGAGCCCTCGGTGGTGATGTCCTGGATCTGGAAGGCGTCCAGGATCAGGCCCTGCCCGGACAGGCTGGCCTCGGCCTCCTCGGCGACCTGACCGGCGAAGGCGGCGCGGTCGCGGATGATGTCCTCGACGGCCATCCGGCCGACGATGGCGCGCAGCGCGCCGGAGAGCACTTCCTGGGTGAAGCCGACGATGCCCTTCTGCTGCCGCAGGAACCGCTGGGCGGCGGCACGGATGGCGTCCTCGTTGCCGCCGACCTTGACGATCGCGACGCCTTCCAGATGCGCCTTGACGCCGCGCAGCGTCACGGCGCCCCGGACGGCGACGGGGATGTGCCGGCTGGACAGGTCGAGCGTGAACTTCTGCTGGACGAACGGGACGACGAAGACACCGCCGCCGACCACGACCTTCTGGCCGCTGTTGTCGGTACTGATCCGGCCGGTGACCGGGTCCGTGGACGACTTGCCCCGGCGGCCGGTGATGATGAAGGCCTCGCTGGGCCCCGCGACCTTGTAGCGGGTGATGACGACGAGAGCGAGCAGGACGAGGAGTACGACGACTCCCGCCACCGCGATGATCACTGGACTCATATGGTTTGCCCCCTGCTTGACGTACGAGTTGTGGACGCCGCACCTGTGGGACGCCGGTTGCCGCGCGGCGGTTCGCCGGTCTGTTCGGTTCGGCCGGTCGGTTCGGCAGGTCGGCCGGTCGGCCGATGAGTCGGCGCGTCGGCCGGTCGGCGGCGGGGATCAGCGCTCGACGGGCCGGACCCCGACCGAGGTGGACGACAGCGTCGACTCCACCCAGACCTCGGCGCCCCGCGCCAGGGGCACCGCGCTCTTCGCGGCGAACTTCACCGGCTGCCCCGCGACCCGGAGCATCACCTCGCCGTAGCCGTCCACGGGAATGGCCGTGACCACGGACCCCGACGTACCGAGGAGGTCCGCTCCCCGTGGCGTGGCGTCCGTCTGATCGCGCATCAGCACGCGGCTGAGTTTCCAGGCCAGCCAGCCGGTGACCGCACCGGCGACGGCTCCCGCGGCGATGGCGGGGCCGACACCGAGGTCCGTCGTACCGAGCACGATCGCGCCGCCGAAGCCCAGCATGGCGACGAATCCGGCCACGACGGGCAGGGACAGCAGCCCCGCGAACAGGCTGTCGAACACTCCGCCGAACAGGCCCTCGAAGATTCCGTCGAAGATCAGCGCCACGGCCAGCAGGACCACACCCGCCACACCGAGACCGAGGAACACATCCATGGGTCGCCCCTCCCCCGGCTCTCGCCGGTCCCCCTAGAACCCTTGAATGGGAGGAGATTTTCTCACGGTCCGTCAGGGCGAGCAGTGCCGCGTTCCGGCAATCTTCGAGTGCCGGAACCGCAGGATGAACAGTTAGTCATATATTTTACCTTTATGTCTACATACGCTCTGAGACTCGTCTCCGTCGCCGCGCTGGGGGCTGTCCTCGTCGGCTGCGGAACCGACACCGACGCCCGCCTGACGGGCAGCAGCCCCTCCCCCAAGGCCGCGGCGCGGCAGCCCGCCGGGCCCGAACACCCGGCCGTGACGCCGGTCTTTCCGCGTGGCGCCGACCCCGCGCGCAAGAGCCGGGCCGAGGCGGCGCCCAGGACGGCACCCAAGACCGTCGCGCTCACCTTCGACGCGGACATGACGGCCGACCAGGGACCGCGCGCCGCCCGGGGCGAGCGCTTCGACAACCCGACTCTGATCACCTCGCTGCGCCGCCTCGAAGTCCCTTCGACGATCTTCATGACCGGCCGGTGGGCCGAGGAGTACCCGTTCCAGGCGCGAGAGATCGGCTCCGATCCCCTGTTCGAGGTCGCGAACCACTCGTACAGCCACCACGCCTTCACGGCCGACTGCCACGGGCTCCCGGTACTCGGCAAGAAGGACATGGCCGCCGACGTGGAGCGGGCGTTCGGCGCGTTCCGCAAGGCCGGGGTACGCCAGGTGGTGCCGTACTTCCGCTTCCCCGGTGGCTGTTACGACCGGTCGACGCTACGGGCCCTGGCCCCGGCGGGCCTGACGGCGGTCCAGTGGGACGTCGTGAGCGGGGACGCCTTCGCCACGGACGCGGACGCGGTGGCCGAGCAGGTGCTCGCCGGGGTACGCCCAGGTTCGCTGGTGGTCATGCACTGCACGACGAGCGCGGCGCCGGTGACCGACGAGGCGGTCCGCAAGATCGTGCCGGCGCTGCGCGAGCGCGGCTACCGCTTCGTCAAGGTGTCGGAGCTGATGAAGGGCTGAAGCACGGTCCGTCAGAAGCGGTCCGGGCGGCAACCCGACAGAGCCGGCTCGACAGTTCCGTCGACCAACTCCCGCGCGACCAGGCGGCCCACGGCCGCCGCGAGCGTGACCGCCGAGTGCATCACCGCCAGGTAGAGGCCGGGGACCTCGGCGACCGGGCCGACGATCGGCTCACCGTCGGCCGGCATCGGGCGCACTCCGATTCGGGTGCTGAGCAGTTCGACGCCCCCGGCTCCACGGAAAGTGGACCGGACGGCGGCGAGGGTCCGTTCGGGCGAGTCCGCGGCGGCGATCAGCCGGTCCGGGGCGACCTGCCGAAGGTCGAAGTCCTCGGTGTTGACCACGGTGCGGACCAGGCCGGCCGGGGCGCTGAGCCGGAACAGCGGAGACGGTGACGGTTCGACCGGGACACGCACGCCGGCCGACGCGCCCAGCGCGGCCGTGGCAACTCCGGCCGCCAGCACCACCGTCGCGCCGGAGAGAGGTCCCGCCGCCGTCTCGACCCCGGCCACCCGGCCCTCCGCGTCCCGGCGGACCGCGGTGACCGGCGTGTCCAGCTGTACCCGGGCTCCATGGGCGCGGGCGCCCGCGACAAGGCGCTCGGTCACGCCCACCGAATCGACGGCGCCGTCATCCGGTGCCCAGACGGCCCACTCCGGAGGCTCCCGAAGGGCGGGCTCAAGCGCCGCCACGGTGGCCGCGTCCACGATCGTCTGCCCGGGCCCGGCGTCCGGCGCAGGGGCCTCCCTGGTCCAGCTCAGCGAGCCGGACCAGGTCACCGGGAGCCCCGGCAACTCGGCCCCGAGCCGGTGGTACTCCGCCGTCGCGGTGGCCCGCAGCCCGGCGGCCGGACCTCCGCGCACGCCGGACGCCCCGATCCAGGCGAACGAGTCCGCCGTCACGCCGGCGCCCGGCAGCCCGGCGTCGACCAACGTCACGGTGGCGCCCGCCCGGGCGGCGTGATAGGCCACCGACGCGCCCACGATGCCGGCGCCGACGACGACCAAGTCCCTGTTCACCGGTGGGTTCAACACGTTCACGACCTTAGCCTCCGCGGCAGTCGCCCGCGCGGCCCGTCGGGTCGACGCCCGCCGGCCGACGACTGCCCGTGAACAAGATCCGGGCGCGGGGCATCAGTTGAACACCCCGTACAGATCCTTGGTCAACTTCCCCGTCACCGACCTGGCCTCGACGCTCTCCCCCGGGACCCGCGCGACACCCACGTACCGTCCGGGCGTCAGCGCGTACTCGTGCTCCCGCACCGTCTCCAGGCCGGCCACGAAGGAGAAGCCGGGTTCATCGCGGTACGTGTGACAGGTGCCGGTGATCTTCGCCAGGTCCTCGTCGCTCAGCACGCGCTCCGTACGGCCGACCATCGTGCCCATGTCGCGGGCGTCGACAAAGAGGATCCGGCCTCTGCGGTCGGCCGATTTGCGCCTCGTCAGCACCCAGAGGCAGGCGGGGATCCGGGTGGAGTGGAACAACTGCCCCGGCAACGCCACGACGGCGGACACCAGGTCGGCCTCGACGAGCGCCCGCCGGATCTGCCGCTCACCGGGCGACCGGGAAGCCATCGAGCCGTTCGCCAGGACGATGCCGGCCGTGCCTTGCTCAGTCAGCTTGGAAACCGCGTGCTGGAGCCACGCGTAGTTGGCGTTGGCCCGAGGCGGGACGCCGTACGCCCAGCGGGGATCGGCCTCGTCCCACGCCCGATTCGAGACGTTGAACGGCGGCTGGGCCATGACGAAGTCGGCCTTGAGGTCCGGGTGTCTGTCGTCGGCGAGGGTGTCGCCCCATTGAGCGCCGGCGCCGCTCCCCATGCCGTGGACGGCGAGATTCATCCTGGCCAGGCGCCAGGTCCGTTCGTTGATCTCCTGACCGTAGAACTCCAGGTCGCCCGGGCTTCCCCCTTGTGTCTGCGCGTACTTGCCCGCCTGCACGAGCAGGCCGGCCGAGCCGCAGGCCGGGTCGTACACGCGCCCGCGGTACGGCTCAAGAATCCCTACGATCAGCTCGCGGACGGACCGGGGCGTGTAGAACTCGCCGCCCCTTTTTCCCTCCGCTCGCCCGAAGTTCTCGAGGAAGTACTCGTACACCTCGGACAGCACGTCCCGCGCCGCCTTGTCCCATGTGCCGTCGATACGGACCCTGCCGATGAGGCCGAAGACTTCAGCCAGGCGCCGCTGGTCGACGGTGCCATGACGGAAAACCCTCGGCAGGGCGCCCGCCAGTGACGGGTTCGCGTCCGTGAGCGCGCTCATGGCCTCATCGATGAGTTCGCCCACATCCGCGGTGTCCGCGTGGGCCGCGATCCAGGACCAACGGGCCTCGCGGGGAACCCAGATGACGCCGGCCTCGGCGAAATCCTCCTGCTCCCCGATGTACGGGAAGCGGTCCTCGTCGCGCCCCTCCGTGACGAGCCGTGCCATCCGCTCCGAGCGGTGCTCCTCGAACGCGTCGGAGACATACTTCAGAAAGATCAGGCCGAGGACGTACTCCTTGTACTCCGCCGCGTCGACGGAACCTCGCAGCTTGTCCGCGGCCTTCCACAGAGCGTCCTTGATCTCCTGGGTGGACGAGGCGCTGAACGGCGTCGGCGGGCGGAGGGGATCGCTCTCGCGCGGTGGCATGGCGGGTGGACCGTCTCCTTCAGCCGTCTCTGAGCGCGGGGGCAATTGCCCATCCTTGGGACTTTCGAGGTTATGCCCGTACTCGTGGGTACGTCTCAGAGAAGCGGTAACGTGACGGGTCATTAGCTTCTGGAACGGGGCACGGGGCGGCGCGGCACGGGGAGTTGGCATGACGAGTATCGGTCTGGCTGCGGCTATCGAGGAGTTGCGGCAGGAGTTGTACCAGGCGCAGGACCTGGGCGCCGGGCAGCAGTTCGCGTTCGGTGTGGAGGAGGCCGAGTTGGAGCTGCTGCTCGAACTGCGCGACAGCGGCAAGGGCGACGGCAAGCTCGTCTTCGGCGTCGCCACCCTCGGCGTGGGCGGCGAGCACTCCACGGTCCGTACCCACAGGTTGACGCTGCGGCTGTCGGTCAAGGACCGGGCCGCCGGCGGAGCCGGCCCCGAGATCAGCGACAGCGAGTCCGGCTCCTGGGGCGAGGAGTGAGATGGAGCCGCGCAGACTGGCGCTGATTCGCAGTGGCACCGCGGGGCAGCGCCGGAGCGTCGGGTCCGGCTATCTGATCGCACCGCGTCTGGTGCTCACCGCCCGGCATGTGATCGAGGACAAGGACACGGGCTCCGACTGGCCGCAGATCCAGCTCCGGGTGGGACACCCCGGAGAGGGCGGAACGGTACCCGCCGGGGCCACCGTTGTCTGGAAACACCCGCGGGGCCTGGACGTCGCGCTCCTGCTCACCCACGACACGGTGGAGGCGCCGGGCGGCCCGGTCCGCTGGGGCCGTCCCGTCGGCAAGGCCCCGCTGCCCTACGAAGGGCTCGGATTCCCCCTGGCCACCGCCGACGAGGAGCGCGAGGTCGAGTACTTACGCGGAGAGCTGCCCCTGTTGTCCTCGGGCTCCCGCGATCTCTACGTCCTCGACCAGCGACTGGCGCCCGACCAACGGGCCGACGGCCGGAAAGCCTGGGGAGGAGCCTCCGGGGCGGCCGTCTTCTGCGAGGACCATCTCGTCGGTGTGCTGATCCAGGACGATCAGTCCTACGGAAACCGTCGCCTGCGCGCCTTCCCCGCGTACGCCTTCGTCCAGGACGACGGCTTCGACGCCCTCATCCGTCAGCACGCCGACGGTCCGCCCCAGCTGGTCGACATCGGCGCGTCCCTGCCCCGGGCCCGGCCACCCGCCGACCGTACGCCCGCCGAGCAGGACCTCGAACAGTCGCTCTGGCACTTCCTCCGCACCCCGGAGACCTGCTCGTTCCACGCCCGGTCGCTCGCCCACGAGCTGGGCTACCAGGTCCCCGCCGGATACGCGCCCTCCGTCGCCGATCTCATGGCGCTGTTCGCGGGACACCGCCGCGCGCTCGCCTCGCTCAGCGGCACTCTCGCGCCGACCGCCACCGACGACGCCGACCGAACCCGGCTGACCACCCTGCTCACCCGGGCCCGCATCGCGGGACTCGGCTCGCTGCTATCTCTGGCGGAGTACGAACGCCTCGTGCACCTGCTGAACGGCATCTGCGAGGAACGCCCCACCCTGCTTCCACGCGCCGCGGGCGAGTCCCTCCGCTACGCCTGCCTCCCGGAGGCCCTGTCGCGTACTCAGCTGTCGATCGACGAACTCGGCCAGGTCGTCGAGGAGTTGGAGTCGATGTCGGACAGCGAGCAGGTGCCGGACGGGACACCTCGGGTCCCCGCCCTGCTGCGGCTGGCCGAATACGTGGCGGCGGCCGTGGGAGGGGACGAAGCGGCGGAGCTGCGCGAGTGGTCCACCCGGGTGGCCGGCCGGGCGGGCATTCACCCGACCGCGCTCGCCGAGCGACGCGAGGACGCCCGCCAGTGGGCCGCCCGGCAGACATCGCCGGTGTCGCGGGTGGTGCTGGAGCTGACCGGCGTACCGGCGTCCACGGACGAGCGGTACGTCTGCCGGATCCTCGTCGCCCGCCAGGACGGCACGCACGTCGCGCTCCACGAGTCGGAGACCGTACCGAGAACGCCGGAGGAGGTCGCCGCGTGCCTGCGCGCGGCGGTCGAATCCGCGGCCGACGAGCCCGGCCAGGGAGATCATGTGCCGTGGGTGACGGTACTGGTCGACCGGCAGGGCCTGCACCTGGCCGTCGACGAATGGAACCCCGGAGCACCCAACGACATCGTGCCCGACCTGCCGATCGGCGCGGAGTTCCGGATGACTCTGAGCTGCCCCGACATGAGCACACTCGTGGCGACGCGTGACACTCATCAGCGGCGCCGATGGCGGAGCGGACATCCGGTGCCACTGGTCACCGACCAGAGCTGCGCGACCAGGAGCCGGCTCAGGGTGATGCTGGAGACGAGCCACCGCGACGCCACCCGAGTGGTCGTCCACGGTCCCCGCGAACAGCGGGTGCTGTTGCTCGAAGTCTGCCTCGCACTCGGCGTTCCCGTGGTCCTCTGGGACCGTGCGGCCGAAGGCTACGGGGACGCCACGAAGCTGCGGCAACTCGAACCCGTCGGCACACTGGCCGAACTCCCGGAGCGCGTACGCGTCTTCCGGAGCAAGACCTTCGACTCCCCGTCGGCGACGGCGACGGCCCGCCCCGCCCTGGTGTGGGAGGAAGAGAGCAGCCACCCGAAGCCCGAGTCGCTGCAACTGAGGGATCCCCGGAAGGGAGTTCAGGTCTTATGACGTCCACCGACTCTGGAACCGGCGGCGGTGATCCGCGCATCGGCACCGACTGGCGGCTGTTCCACGGCGACGGGATCGCCGGCGAGGTCCCGTTCCCCCCGGCGCCGCCATGGCGCCGGTTCGACCCGGAGGAGCCGCCGACGGGTCGGCCGGTCTCCCGTCCCCGGCCCTATCTCATCGGCGCCGACGAGGCCGACATCGTCAACGCCGCTCTCCATCTGCGTCGCCCCCTCCTGGTGAACGGCCACCCGGGCACCGGCAAGTCGTCCCTCGCGCACGCCGTCGCGCACGAGCTGACCCTGGGCCGCGTCCTGCACTGGCCGGTCAACAGCCGCTCCACCCTGCAGGACGCCCTCTACCAGTACGACGCCGTCGGCCGGATGCGCGAGGCCAACCTCCACCGGGACACGGACGACCCGGAACCGGACATCGGCCAGTACGTACGCCTCGGTCCGCTGGGCAACGCACTCGTCCCCCGGGAGCGCCCCCGGATCCTGCTCATCGACGAACTGGACAAGGGCGACGTCGACCTGCCCAACGACCTGCTCACGGTCTTCGAGGAGGGCGAGTTCGCGATCCCGGAACTCGCCCGGCTGCCGGACAGCCACCCCGCGGTCGAGGTCCAGACCGACGACCCCGACCACCCCGCGCCCGTCAAGCGCGGCCGTATCCGCTGTCGCGAGTTCCCCGTCGTGGTCATCACCAGCAACGGCGAACGCGACTTCCCCGCCGCCTTCCTGAGACGCTGCGTCCGGCTCGACCTTCCCGAACCCGACGAACAGCGGCTGCGGGACATCGTGGCCGCGCACCTCGGCGACGAGGCACTCGGTGACGTGGACGATCTGCTGGAGACGTTCCTCAGCCGCCGGGCGCCCGGCGAACTCGCCACCGACCAACTCCTCAACGCCGTCTTCCTACGGAAGGGGGGAGTCGGCCTCGACGCCGGCCGCCTTCTCGACGCCGTCCTGCACGAACTCGGCGGAGCGGTGTGACGACATGCTCGGGCAGCTGAGGGGCGTACTGGCCAAGAGCGGGGTGATCCTCTCCGAAGAGGAACTTCTCGACGTCCTGTGGCTCGCCGGGAACCTTCCGCCGGATGCCGCGCCCTTGGCCCGGGCATCCCTGCCCACCGCGGACCACCAGCGGTCCGGCCCCCAGGACGAGAGCCCACGTCCTTCGCCGGACCCGCCTCCCGCCACGGCCGGCGACCCGCCGGGCCCGGAGCCGGCACGGACTTCCCCGTCCGAACTCCCGCTGCGAGCGGCGTCGAAGACGGACAGGAGCGGGAAGCCGGATTCGACACCTCGCAGAGCCCTCGCCGTCCGGGCGCCCGACAGCCGTCTCCTCGGTGCCCGGGAGTTACGGCTGGGCAAATCCCTGCGCCCGCTGCGCCAGCGGTTCCCCGACCATCGCCGCCAGGAACTCGACGTCGCGCGGACGGTGGCCGCGATGGCCGACACGGGACTGCCCGAAACCGTCACCCGTCCAGTCAGAACCCGCTGGCTCTCCCTCGCCCTGCTGGTCGACGACGGCGTCTCCATGGTCCTCTGGCAGCGTCTCGCCACCGAAGTGCGCACGCTGATGGAACGCGCGGGTGCGTTCCGCGACATCCGCGTGTACGGACTGGACACCCGCGGCGCCCACGCCCCGCTCCTCAACACCCGCCCCTACGGGAACAGGGGGCCCTACCGGACACCGGCGAGCGTGAGCGACCCGACCGGGGACACGCTCGTACTCGTCGTCAGCGACGGTGTCGGCGAGGCATGGTGGAACGGCCGGATGCGCGAGGCGATGACCCTCTGGGCGCGCTGCGGCCCGACCGCCGTCGTCCACGCGCTGCCCACCCGTCTCTGGGCGAACTCCGGTATCACGGCCCGGCGTTGGCAGGTCTCCACCCACCGCCGCGGCGGCCCGACCACCGCCTGGCACGTCACCGACCCGGTCCTGCCGCCGGATCTGGTCACCTTCGACTCGGTGCCCGTGCCGGTCCTCGAACCCTCACCCGCCGCCGTCGCCGACTGGGCGCGGCTGATCGCCTCACCCGGAACCACCGCGCTGCTCCCCCTGTGGAACACCGACAGGTCGGCCCCCGACCGTCTCTTCGCCGACACGCGCCACACCGACACCGCGGACGCCGTCCTGCGCTTCCGGGAGGCCGGCTCCCCCGAGGCGTACCGGCTCGCGGCCCACCTGGCGGCGGTCGCTCCCGTCACCCCGCCGGTGATGCGCCTGGTCCAGAACGCGCTCGGCCCGCCCACGGACCACGGACACCTCGTGGAGGTGCTGCTCGGCGGCCTGATGCGGCAGATCAAGGCCCCCGGGCCGACGCGCCTGCCCCAGCACCAGCTCTTCGACTTCTCGGAGGAGGCCCGCCGGATCCTTCTCGGCGCTCTGTCCCCCGAGGAGTTGCTGCGGACCACGCGAGCGGTCACGCGGCGGCTGGAGGCCACCATCGGTCGCTCCTCGAACTTCCCGGCGTGGGTGGGTCATCCGAACGGATCCGCCGTCATCGAAGACACCGAGCGTCCTTTCGGCTATCTGAAGGAACGGCTGCTGAGACGGCTCGGTGTCCCGCCGGTGGGCGCCGAGCCGACCGTCCCGCCGGAAGGCAGACCTCATGCCGGGCCCCGCGCCCGGCCCGAAAGCCGGCCCGAGGCCAGGCCCGAGGCCAGACCCGACGTCCGTCCCGAGGTTCGCCCCCCGGACATTCCGCCCGGCTGGTCACAGACCCTGCGGACCGATCCTCAGCGGCTCGGGCGCTATCGGCTCTACGCCCGCAGCACCTGGGGCTGGGACGACCCGGGCAGCTATCTGGCCCAGGACGAGAACGGTACGACCGTGCTGATCCGAACGCCCTCCCCCTTGTACTCCATGGACCGCCGGCAGGCATGCGAACTGATCCGCACGGAGGCGGCCTGTCTGGACCGTCTGCGAGGTGTGCACGCTCCGGGACTGCTGGATTCGAATGTCGAGCATCATCAGGAGCCTCCATGGCTGGCGGCCTCCTACGTAAGCCGTCGGGAGGGCGACCCCGGCTCCGGGTCCGCGCCGAACCTGCGTGCTCTCTTCGACGAGCACCGGGGGCCGGTGAGTGACGAACTCTTCCGACGGGTCGGGGCGGGCCTGGCCCGCGCGATCAGCCACGCGCACAGCGTCGGCCTGGTGCACGGGACGCTCGCGTCGAGGACAGTGCTCGTAACCGGCCAGGGCGTGGTGCTCGTCGGGTGGATGACAGCGACACGTGACGGTGTGCACAGCGCCTATCTGGACAATTTCCCGCGGAGCGAGGTCTATCTCGAAGCGGAGGACGGCAGCTCCGGGCCGACCAGGGAGAGCGACATGTACTCGGTGGGCGCGCTGCTCCTCACGTTCGCCACCGGCCGGTGGAGCGACTTCCGGCCCGACACGGACGCGCGCGAGACTCTGGCCGCCTGGGGGTTCGACGCGCGAATCGTCGACGTGCTGTGGAGCTGTCTGGACCGGGACCCCGCCGGCCGGCCCACCGCCGCCGAGCTGGTGGACGCCTTCGCCCCCGCTTCCATCGATCCGGCCGACGCGGAGCGGGAACATGACCTCGCCGCGGTCAACAGCGATGTGCTGCGGTACCGGAAGCTGGCACGCCGGCAACCTGATGCCTACCGCCCCGAACTCGCCTCAAGTCTGAAGCACCTCTCCAACCAGCTGAGCAACCTGGGCCGGTGGGACGAGGCGCTGGACGCCATGAGCGAAGCCGTGGAGCTGTACCGGGAACTGGCCCTCCAGTACCCCACCGCCGGCCGCCCGGACCTCGCCCGGGGGTTGAACAACCTCTCCGTCCGGCTGGGCGACGTCGGCCGGTGGGAGGAGTCGCTCGCCGCGATCACCGAAGCCGTTCAGGACTTTCGGGCGCTCGCCGTCGAAGACCCCCAGTACTATCGGGCCGGCCTCGGTACGGCGCTGAACAACTTCTCCAACCGGCTGAGCGATCTGGGTCTGCACGGGAAAGCGCTAGACGTGATCACCGAAGCCGTCGGGCTCTACCGGGAACTCGCCGTCACCGACGCCTACCACTCCGAAGTCGCCCGGGGGTTGAACAACCTCTCCAACCGGTTGGGTGATGTCGGCCGGCACGAAGAGGGTCTGGCGGCGATCACCGAAGCCGTCCAGCTGTACCGGGAACTGGCCCTCCAATACCCCGATGCCTACCGCCCGGCCCTTGCCTCGTGCCTGACCAACCTCGCCGTTCGCCTGGGCGCTCTGGGCCGGCCGGAAGAGGCTCGTGCCGCGCTCGACGAGGGGCTGGAGATGCGGCGAACGCTGGCCGCGACACGGCCTGAGTTGCACCGGGAGGACCTCGAACAGTCGCTCAGAGTCCTGGCCTGGCTTCAGAACGCGGACGGACAGGACCCTCCCACGGCGACCTGAGACCCGCCTACCCCGAGCAGGCCGTCCGCTGGGCCTCGTGCCATTCGCAGACTGGGCACAGCGTGCTGCCCCTGACCGATTCCGGGTACTCGGTCGGCTCACCGCAGTGCACACAGTCCGCGTACACGACGGTCTCGGTACCGGTGGCTTCGTCTCCCATACCGTCGAGCGTACTGAACGGGCGCGCTCAGCCGCGCCGGGTCCCCAGGACGCAGACCGCGCCCGCCGCCACGGCCGCCACCAGCACGGCGGCGGCCAGTGCCGGACCGGGCGGGTGGATCGCGCCCGTGCGCGAGCCGGTCACCAGGCCGCTCACGGCCGCCTTCGCCGGGGAGCCGGTGGTCACCAGGGCGAGCAGTGCGAGGAGCGCGGTCAGCGCGAGGGACCAGCCCCGGCCGCGCAGCAGCGGCCGGGAGCACAGCGCGCCGACCGCGGCGCCGGTCAGGAGGCAGGCGAACGCGGCGAGCAGGCCGGCCGTTCCGGCGGGCAGCGGCGCCACGTCCACCAAATGGTCGGCGCTCCTGCGGTCACTGACGGCCGTGACGACCACCGTGCCGACGACGCCGAGCGCGCCCGCGCAGGCCGTGGCGGCGAGCAGTGCGGCGAGATGGGCGCGAGGCATTCCCGACGCGGCGGCCGTGACGGCGCGTGCCGCGTCCGGTTCCTGTGTGACGCAGATCCGGACCAGCCAGGCGGTGACGGGCAGCAGCGCGGCGGCGGCGACACCGAGCGAGTCGAGCACCGGCTCGCCGCCCTGGACGCCGACGGCGAGGAAGATCCCGTACAGCAGGACCGGCGGGAGCCAGCGCTGTGAGCGCAGCAGCATGGCGGCGTGGTAGCGGAACAGTGCGGTCATGAAGTGGTGTGCCCCGTCGTGCTGGTCGTCGGACGTTCCGGCCCGGCGGGAGCCGGCGTGTGTACCTCCCGGATGTGCCACGGCGGGCGCGCCGCGAGCAGCGCGCGCAACAGGGCGTCGGAGTGCGCGGCGGCGACGGTCAGTTGTACGGTCCCGTCCCCCGGCCCCCGCTCGTGCGTGGGGGCGCCGGGCAGCCCGTCCGGTGGCGCCGCGCCGGGCGGGCCGACGGCCAGGACCCTTGCGTGGGGCCCCTGTTCGGCCGGGGAGTTCACCCCCGTATCGCGTACGAGGGTGTTCCCCGCCACCGCGTACACCTCGTCGGCGGCCCCCGCCAGGCGCCGTGGGTCGTGGTCGACGAAGACGACCGTGCCGCCGGCGGCGACGCGTTCCGCGACGGCCAGGTCGAGTTGGGTACGGGCTGCGGAGTCGAGTCCCGTCCACGCCTCGTCCAGCACCAGCAACTCGGGCCCGCCGAGCAGTGCCTGCGCGACGGCAACCTTCTGGCTGGTGCCCTTGGACAGTTCGGAGAGCGCCGTACGGGCGTGGCCGGCGGCGCCGAAGCGCTCAAGCCACTCCTCGGCGCGTACCGACGCCTCGGCGCCGCGCAGTCCGTGGATCCGGCCCAGGTGTGTCAGATAGCCGGCGGCGGTGAAGGGCAGCGCGACCGGGAAGCGTTCGGGGACGTACGCCGTGCGGCCTGGGCGGCCGGTGACACGGCCCTCGGTGGGCGAGTCGACCCCGGCGAGCAGCCGCAGCAGGGTCGACTTGCCGCTGCCGTTGGTGCCCTCGACGCGGATCAGGCTGTGCGCCCGCAGTACGAGGTCGACGCCGCGCAGGACCCAGGGGCCGCCGAGTCCGTACCGGCGGCCCACTCCTCGTAGTTCCACGCGCGGGTCAGCTCCCGGAAGCCTTCGCGGGCGTCAGCTCGCTCGGCCGGACGATGACGAAACCCTCGCCCTGGAGCATCAGTTGGACGGCCTCGCCGGAACCGCCGCGGATCATCGATCCGACGGACTGCGAGCGGTGCAGCGAGGTGTTGAGCTGGGCGCTCCAGCCGACGACGGCGTCGGTGTCGACGTACACCGGAGCCTGCGCGGTGACGGGGATGACGATGGGGGTGCCCTCGCAGATGATGGCGAGCTTCCCGTAGCCGCTGAAGAGGCTGTTGAAGAGGCCGCCGCCGGTCATGCCGGCGCCCTTCACGGTCTTGATCTCATAGGAGAGGGTGGAGTCGAAGCACAGGACGTTGCGGCCGTTGACGGTGAGCGCGTCGCCCTGGTCGATGTCGACGATGAAGCAGTTGGCGGCCTCGTGCGCGAACCACGCCTCGCCCTGGCCCTTGACGGCCATCAGCGGCAGGCCCTCGCCGGTGACGGCGCGCTTGAGCATCCCGCCGATGCCCTGGCCCTTGCGTTCGAACTGGAGATTGCCGCGGAAGGCGATCATCGACCCCTGGCGCGCGTGCATTTCGCCGTTGACGGCGTACTTGACGGATTTGGCGTTCTGGAGGCTCATCCCGGGGGTGGTCGCCTGCTGCGCCATGTTCTCGGTGGCAAAGAGATCGCTCTTCATGCGGAGCATGGTCACCCGGAGGCGCCCATTCCGCCAACAACGCGGCGCGTCCGGACTGGCACACTGGCCCCGTGAGCATCGACGACACCGCCGGCACCGGGGCGGACAGACCGGCCGACAGCGCGGCGGACAGCCCGTTCCGGCATGAGCGGACGGCGCGTGACGAGGCCCCGCAGTTCGTCCTGCCCCTGGTGGTGCGGATCGAGAAGGCGGCGCCGCCGACCCGTACCGACGCGCTGGAGGCCGCCGCCCGCGCCGTACTCGTCATGCTCGCCGACGAGCGGTCGACGGGCGAGGGCGAGTGGGCGCAGGCGATGCGGGACTGGCAGGACGCCCGGATCCGCAAGGTGGTGCGCAGGGCGCGCGGCGGGGAGTGGCGGAAGGCGTCGCAGCTGCCGGGTGTCACGATCAGCAGCCCCGACGTCGCCGAGGCCGCGGCGGACGTCGCGGCCGAAGCGCCTGCCGAGGTCGCCGTGTTCGCTCCGTACGCGGAGGTACGGGTCTTCCCGCCGGTCCCGCTGGACGGCTGGCCCAAGGAGCTGGCGAAGCTCCAGGTCTCCGGCACCGACCTGGACGACCCCGGGGCCCCGCCCGCCGCCGACCTGTCCGGCCCCGTGCTCTGGCTCAGCCCCGGCCTCGCCATGTCGGCGGGCAAGGCGATGGCCCAGGCCGGCCACGGTGCGCAGCTCGCCTGGTGGGAGCTGTCGGAGACGGAGCGCAAGACGTGGCAGGAGGCCGGTTTCCCGCTCTCCGTACGTACTCCGGACGCCACGCGCTGGCGGCAACTGACAAGCAGCGGGCTGCCGTTGGTCCGTGATGCCGGATTCACGGAGATCGCGCCCGGGTCCAGCACGGTGGTCGCCGATCATCCCGCGCTGCGGCGTTGAACACTCCCGCGCCGAGATTCGTATCTCCTCATACTGCTAAGTAGGTTGAACGACCGGTCTGTGAGCGGTTGATTCTGCAGTGGTACACGGTGGTACGCGGTGGCACATCGGCCCGGGAGACACTTTGTTGCGACGTATCAACGGCACGGCACTCATCATCGCGGCACTCGTCGCGACGGTAGGGGCGCTCGCCTTTCCTGTCTGGTCGTACGCCGACCGCTCCGGCACGGGGGAGGCGAATCTCGCGGCGTCGAGCGTGGCGACCCAGTGGGGTCCGCTCTCGGCGACGGACCGCGACTTCCTCGTGAAGGTGCGGCTCGCGGGCCTGTGGGAGCTGCCCGCGGGACAGCAGGCGATCGAGCGCGCCCCCAGCCAGGCCATCAAGGACGCTGGCGACCATCTTGTCGTCGGCCACACCGACCTCGACGCCCGCGCGCGCGACGTGGCGGCGAAGCTCGGTGTCGCGCTGCCGAACCAGCCCAACGAGCTGCAGCAGGGCTGGTTGCGGGAGCTGTCGGCGGCGACGGGCGCCGAGTACGACAGGAAGTTCGCCAACCTGCTGCGCAACGCGCACGGCAAGGTCTTCGCTCTCATAGCCGAGGTCAGACATACGACGCGGAACACCCTGATACGGCAGCTCGCCACCGACGCCAACCAGACGGTCCTGGACCACATCACCATGCTGGAGGGCACCGGGCTGGTCGACTTCGACGAGATCGCGAGGGAGGCCGCCGGCACCAAGACCGCCAGCCCCACCGGTCCGCCGCCGCCGAACGGCAGCCTGCCGCCGTCGCCACCGGCCGCGTCACCGACCGGGGACAGCTCCTTCACCTCCCGGCCGTCCACGCAGCCGGGCGCGCCGACGGCCGTCAATACGAACCGTCCGCCGCCGAGCGTCGAGGCGACGCCGTAGCCTCCAGGACTTCCGGCAGGTCGTCCGCCCGCGGCGGGAACCTCAAATGATGCTCTGAACGTCCCCTCCTCTGGATTCACCGGCCCCCGGCGGGGCCATTACTCCGGAACCGGCACTCGCCGGGGCACGGAGGAGGGGGAGCTTCATGAGTCACGCCGCACAGCGGGAGAACCTGGGAAGCCCGCGGGATGCAGGGAGTCGGGGGACTCCGGGGAAGCCGGGAAGTCGGGGGACTTCGCGGATTCCGGGAAGGCTGGGCACGGGCATCGGCTGGCGGCCCGAGATCGCGGAGGCGGTCGAGGCGCTGCCCGGCATCGACTGGGTCGAGGCCGTCGCCGAGAACATCTGTCCCGGCCATCTGCCCGACTCGCTCGTCCGGCTCCGCGCCCGCGGTGTCACCGTGGTCCCGCACGGGGTCTCCCTCGGCCTGGGGGGCGCCGGGCGGCCCGACGCCAAGCGCCTGGCCGATCTGGCGGAGCGGGCCGAGGCCCTCGGCTCGCCGCTGATCACCGAGCACATCGCCTTCGTACGGGCCGGTGGCCCGCTCACCGCGTCGCCCACGCTCGAAGCCGGTCATCTGCTGCCGGTCCCGCGCACCAGGGACGCGCTGCGGGTGCTGTGCGAGAACGTACGGATCGCCCAGGACTCCCTGCCCGTGCCGCTCGCCGTGGAGAACATCGCGGCGCTGATCAACTGGCCGGACGAGGAGATGACGGAGGGTCAGTTCCTGGCGGAGCTGGTCGAGCGTACGGGTGTGGGGCTGCTGATCGACGTCGCGAACCTGCACACCAACCACGTCAACCGCGGTGAGGACCCGGCGGCCGCGCTCGACCGACTGCCGGTCGAGGCCATCGCGTACGTCCATGTCGCGGGCGGTGTCGAACGCGACGGTGTCTGGCACGACACCCACGCCCACCCGGTCGGCGCGCCGGTGCTCGACGTACTGGCGGAGCTGCGCTCGCGGGTCGCCCCGCCGGGTGTCCTGCTGGAGCGGGACGACAACTTCCCGCCGACGGCGGAGCTGGCGGCCGAACTGGACACGATCCGTACGACGCTCGCGGGGCCGGGTCCCGACCCGACCCCGATCACCCTGCCGGACAAGGCGGTTGAGGTCGAGGCGGCGGGTGAACCGGCCGACCGGACCGGGCCCGGCAGCGCCACCGACCCCGCCCGCGAGCGACTGGCCCTCGCGCAGACCTCCCTGCTGTCCGCCCTGGTCGCCGGGACCCCCGCGCCCGAGGGATTCGACCCGCGGCGGCTCGGGGTGCAGAGCCGCGCCCTCGCCGCCAAGCGGGCCGAGGTCGTCGCCAAGGTGGCGCCGGAGCTGCCGCGCATCCTCGGCGACGGCTACCGGGCCGAGTTCCTCGCGTACGCCAAGTCCCGCCCCATGCGCGCCGGTTACCGGCGCGACGCGCTCGACTTCGCCGAGCACCTGCTGATCGCCGACCGGCCCGCGGACCCGGCGGCGCGGCGCGCGCTGACCCAGTGGTGGCGGGACCGCTCCGGCTCGCGCCCGCCACGCCGCGCGACCCGTATGGTGCGTGCCGCCCGCTCCGTACTCGTGGGGCGGTGACGGCCGTGGAATCGCTCATCACCCTCCTCCAGATCGCCATTCCGCTGTCCGTCGTCACACTCGTCGTGGGAGTGATCACCGCGCGCTCGGGGCGCGGTGCGACCGAGGTGAACGACCTCATGGACGTCGCCTTCCTTGGCGGCGGACCGGGCCGCGTGGTCGAGACGGCCATCGTCGCGATGCACGCCGACGGCCGGCTGGGCATCGGCGGCCCCGGCATCGTCGCCGTCTACAGCGGCGTGGCCCGCAATCCGGTGGAGTACGCCGTCATCGAGGAGCACAACCGGGCGCCGCACGGCGCGCTGCACGCCCTGCGTCTCGCGGTGATGCGCAGCCGTGCCGTCCAGGACGTCGGCGACTCCCTCGCGCTGCGGGGACTGCTGGTACCGGTCGGCAGGACCCGTGTGTGGGCGCGCTGGGGGGTGATTCAGGCGATCGTCTGCCTGGCCACCGTGCCGCTGAGCGTCTTCGTGCTCGTCGACACCACCTCTCCGTCGGTCATCCCGACCATCCCGCTGGCGTTCGTCGGGATCTTCTCTGGCCTCATCTGTGCCGCGCTGGCCAGGCGGCGGCTCACCGCCGCCGGTGTCCGCGCACGGCTCAAGTTCCGTGCGACGTACCCGAACATCACGGCGCCCGACCATCAGGTCGCCCTGAACGGGCCGAACGCGCTGGACGACACGCTGCTGCGCGAGCAGCTGACGGTCGCGACGCGTATGCGGCCCGGCCGGGACTTCGAGCCGGCCCCGCATCTGGCCGCCGCCACGGTGGTGTGGTGCGCGAGCGCGGGCTTCGGGGACGGCGGTTCGGGCGGCGGGTCAGGTTGCGGCGGCTCCGGAGGTTCGGGGTGCGGCAGCTCGGGCTCGGGGTGCGGCGGGGGTGGCTCCGGCGGAGACGGAGGGGGCGGTGGGGGCGGCGGCTGTGGTGGGGGTGGCGGCGGCTGCGGAGGAGGCGGCGGCGGCTGACCGGCGGCCCCGTCCCGTACGCGTACGCTCCGTCGGCTCCGCGCGCACCCGTCCACCCGCGCGCGGAGCACGCCGTACCCGATTCCGCACCCCGTACGGGCCTATTGAGTGACTGTATGACGCATCGGAGTCATGGGCCCCGACACCGCTCACAGATCCTTTACATGACCAGGGCTCCGGAGATGATCGCCTTCCCCCCACCGCGGCACGCCCGAAGGGAAAGCGATGAGAGCAGTTGCGAAGTACGGGGCCCTGGCCACCCTCGGCTCCTTGGTCCTGTCCACCCTCTCCGTCGCCCCGGCGGGCGGCGCGGACTTCGCCGGCGCCTCGTCCGAGGAGCGCGGAACGGTCGTCGCCGCCCAGCGCGCCGCCGACGCCGGAATCGCGTTCCGTACCTGCCCCAAGGCCGAGATGCTGCCCGCTCCCCTGATGTGCGGCACGGTCGAGGTGCCGCTCGACTACGCCCGGCCGAACGGTGAGCGGATCAGACTCACCGTCAGCCGGGTGAAGGCGTCCGGCAAGACCGGCGCGGCGGGCGGCGACGGCAAGGCCGTGGAGACCGTCCAGCGCCAGGGCGCGCTGGTCTACAACCCCGGCGGCCCCGGCGCCTCCAGCATGGCCTTCCCGATGGTGGCCGGTATGCCCGAGTGGAAGCGGATCGCGGCGGCGTACGACCTCGTCGGCTACGCCCCGCGCGGTGTCGGCCGCTCCGCGCCGCTGTCCTGCCAGGACGCCGGGGACTTCGCGAAGGCGCCCACCCTCGCGCCGACCTACCCCTCGGAGTCGTACAAGAGGGAGCGGATCTCGCGCGCCAAGGCGTACGCCCAGGGCTGTGCCCGTACCGCGGGACCGGCCCTGCGCCACTACACGTCGCTGAACAACGCCCGCGACCTCGACGTCCTGCGGGCCGCCCTCGGCGAGAGGAAGCTGTCCTTCATGGGCGCCTCCTACGGAACGTACCTCGGCGCGCTGTACGCGTCGCTCTTCCCGTCCCACGTACGCCGGATGGTCTTCGACTCGGCCGTCAACCCGGACCCGGACCAGATCTGGTACCGCAACAACATGGACCAGTCCCTCGCCTTCGAGCGGCGCTGGGCGGACTTCCGGACCTGGGTCGCCAAGCACGACGCCACGTACCACCTCGGTGTCACACCCGACGAGGTGCAGCGCAGCTACGAGCGGGTACGGGCCGCGGTCGCGCACCACCCGGCGGGCGGCAAGGTCGGGCCCGGCCAGCTGCACGCGGCGATGCTCGGGGCGGGCTACTACGACGACTACTGGGCGATGCGCGCCACGGCGCTCTCCGAGTTCCTGAAGGGCAACACGAAGCCCCTGGTCGACCAGGCCACTCCGCACCCGGCGGCGGCGTTCGACAACGAGAACAGCAACGCCGTCTACACGGCCGTGGAGTGCAACGACGCGCCGTGGCCGACGGACTGGAAGGTGTGGGACCGCGACAACACCGACCTCGCCGCACAGGCCCCGTTCGAGACGTGGGACAACGCGTGGATGAATCTGCCGTGCGCCTTCTGGCCGGCGCAGCGCCAGCGAGCGGTCGATGTCCGCACCGGCCCCGGTGAGCTGCCGCCGACGCTGATCCTGGCCGCGGAGCGCGACGCGGCGACGCCGTACCCGGGGGCGCTGGAGCTGCGACGGCGGCTGGCCGGTGCCGTGCTGGTGACCGAGCGCGGCGCGGGCACGCACGGGATCGCGGGCGGTCCCAACGAGTGTGTCAACGACCATGTCGAGGCGTATCTGCTGACCGGGAAGACACCGGCGGGCGGCGCCGGGTGCGCGCCGCGCGCGGAGCCGAACCCGGTGTCGCTGGACAACGACGACACGCGCTCCGAACTCCGACGCAGGCTGAACCCGGGCGTTCAACTCTGAGCGTGTGAGCGGGTGTTCGGACCATGGCTGAGCGCCGTGGTCGACCGGTCCGGTCGGCCACGGCGCTCAGCCGCGTGCGCGGGTGCGTGTGCGGGTGCGCGTGGTCAGCCGTCCAGCTCCGCCACCTCGGCGGGGGTGAGTTCGAGGTCGGCCGCGCCGACCGAGTCGGTGATGGTCTCCGGCCGGCTGGAGCCCGGTATGGGCACCACGACGGGCGACTTGGCCAGCATCCAGGCCAGGCAGACGCGCTGCGGGCTCACTCCGTGCGCCTCGGCGACGCGGTTGAACGCGGCGTAGGAGGAGCCGAGTCCGGCGGCGTTCTTGATGCCGCCGAACGGGCTCCACGGCAGGAACGCGATCCCCAGCTCCGTGCAGAGGTCCAGCTCCGGCTCGCTGGAACGGAAGGCGGGCGAGAACTGGTTCTGTACGGAGACGAGCCGACCGCCGAGGATCTCGTCGGCCAGCCGGATCCGCTCCGGGGTGGCGTTGGAGATGCCCGCCTGCTGGATCTTGCCCTCGTCGAGCAGGTCGCGCAGGGCGCCGACGGACTCCTCGTACGGCACGTTCGGGTCGGGGCGGTGGAACTGGTACAGCCCGATCGACTCCACCCCGAGCCTGCGGAGCGATTCCTCGCAGGCGCGCTTGAGGTACGCGGGGGATCCGTCGAGCGTCCAGGAGCCGTCACCGGGTCGCAGATGGCCGCCCTTGGTGGCCACCAGGACCTCGGAGCCGGCGCCGTGGGACGCCAGCGCCTTCGCGATCAGTGACTCGTTGTGGCCCACGTCGGTGGCGAACGAGTGGTAGGCGTCCGCCGTGTCGATGAACGTCACGCCGGCGTCCAGCGCCGCGTGGATGGTGGCGACGGAACGGGCCTCGTCGGGCCGCCCCTCGATCGACATCGGCATTCCGCCCAGGCCGATCGAGCTGACGTCGACGGTCCCGATACGGCGAGTCTTCATGGTGTGATCCGCTCCTTGCCGCTCCTGCGCCCGGCCGGTTCCGGCGGGCGGAGGACAGTCTCGCGCTGCCGCCCGCGGAGTGTCCAATAGAAGAAAGCGAACGCATTGAGCGCTCCAGCTTCTCAATGGGACTGGCACCCCGGGCTTCTCCCTTAGGCTCCTTTCTGTGGAACTCCGACATCTTGAGTACTTCGTCGCCGTCGCGGAAGAGCGGCACTTCACCCGGGCCGCCCAGCGGCTGATGGTCTCGCAGTCGGGCCTCTCGGCGTCCGTGCGCGCGCTGGAACGGGAGCTGGGGGCCCGGCTGTTCGTACGGTCCACGCGCAGGGTGGAGCTGACCGGCGCCGGCCGCGCGCTGCTCGTGGAGGCGTCGCGCGCGCTGGCGAGCGTACGGGCGGGCAAGGAGGCGGTCGCCGCCGTCCAGGGGCTGCTGCGCGGCACGCTGTCCGTCGGTACGGAGCAGTGCGTCACCGGCGTCCATGTCCCCGGCCTGCTCGCGCGCTTCCGGTCCGAGCACCCCGATGTGGAGGTACGGCTGCGGCAGGCCGGCTCGGCGTCACTCGTGGACGACGTGGCCGAGGGGCGGCTGGACCTGGCGTTCGTCGTCGTGTCGGGAGCGGTGCCCGAGGGGGTGCGGCTGATCGGGCTGGCCGCCGAGCCGATGGTGCTGCTCTGCCATCCCGATCACCGGCTGGCCGGAGCCGCCGAGGTGCGGTGGGCCGATCTGGCCGGCGAGGTCTTTGTGGACTTCCACCAGGACTGGGGAGCCCGCGGCCTCACGGACCGGTCCTTCGCGGCCGTGGGCGTGGAGCGGCGGGTCGCTCTGGAGGTCAACGATGTGCACAGCCTGATCGAACTGGTCGGCCATGGTCTCGGCATCGCCGTGGTGCCCCGCCCGATCGCCCGCAAGGAACACGCCGCCGCGCTCGTCACGGTGCGGCTGGCCGGGGCGGAGAGCCATCCCTGGGAGGTCTCGGCGGCCGTCCCCGAGGAGAGCCGCACCGGCCCGGCGGCCCGGCGGCTGCTCTCGTACCTGACGGACTCGGAGACCACCGACGGCCCCGACGCCGGTGATGTACCGGGCGCCGGTGACGCGCCCGCTAGGGCCTGTCTTCAAAGTAGCGCCGTCCGCCCGTAGGGCGGGGCCTGCGGCGTCTGGTGCGGTGCATCGCAAGGCGGAGGATCGGCCTCGTAC
>NZ_JBHUZM010000115.1:0-25090 GCF_042667665.1 Streptomyces sp. NPDC057307
GATTAACCGTCCTGTCGCCCCTCTTCGTAAGTGTATTTTTAAAAACCTTCAGATCTTCACGCGAACGTCGTTGCGCAGCTTGGCGGTTGTGGCAGCGGCCTCTTCGAGCGAGCCGCCCTTGCCGCCCATGGCACTCGCCAGGTCGATGGGCAGGGCGAAGCCCAGAGTGCTGTGGTCGCCCCAGATGCAGACCGACATCTTGATCTCTTTGGGGCCGGCGGTGGGGTCGCCCTTCATCACCATCGCCTGGCACTTCAGGATCGCGCCGTCCAACCCCTCGGGCTCGAAGGATTCGGGGCTGCCCACGAGCGAGCCCTCGTCCTTGCTCTCCTCCTTCTCGGACTCCGCCTTCATGTAGGAGAACATGGCGTCGATGGCCTTCTCCGGGTCGTCGATCTCGCCGTAGACGCCACCGAAGCTGAGCATCTTCGCCTCGAAGGGGTTCTTCTCGGCGTCGCCCGCCTCGTAGCCCGCGCTCACGTCCTTGGGGTTCTTCACACCCCAGCTCTGGGCGTCCTTGAGGTCGTCCTCGCTCATGCCGCCGCCGGTGCTGCCCGCGCTCTCGCTCTTCTTGTACTCCCCGTCGATCACCGTCGCCGGCGTGATCAGCTTGTGCGGGCCGTCGTCGGCGACATCGCTGCTGCCTCCGCCCACCAGGAAGTACGCCCCACCACCGATCACCGCGAGTGCCACGACGACCGAGGCGACGATCAGACCCGTCTTCTTCTTCGGAGCGCCCTGCGGCGGCGGGAACCCGGGGGCTCCGCCGTACGGGGGCTGCTGAGGGGGCTGGCCGTACGGGCCCGGCTGCTGGGGCTGGCCGTAACCCTGCTGGGGGACTCCCTGCGGCGCCTGCTGCGGGTACCCGTAACCGGGCTGCCCCTGCGGCGGCTGCTGCGGGTACCCGTAGCCGGGCTGGCCCTGCGGCGGCTGCTGTCCGTACGGTCCGGGCTGGCCCTGTGGCGGCTGCCCACCGTACGGGCCCGGCTGGTTGTAGCTCATGTGCTCTGTCCCCTCCAGATGCTTATGCGTTCCCGACATCCTGACTGAAGGAGTGACGCCATGGGCCATCGGGGGGCGCACCGTTACCGAACTATCCCGTTTCAGTGCAGAGCTGTGACGGCTCTAAACTGTGCGCTGTGACCGAGAACTCTCAAGCGCAGCCCGCAGCCAACCCTGAACTGCCGACCCAGTACGCACCGGCCGAGGTGGAGGGGAAGCTGTACGAGCGCTGGGTAGAACGCGGCTACTTCGAGGCTGACGAGAAGAGCGGGAAGCCGCCGTACACCATCGTCATCCCGCCGCCGAACGTCACCGGCAGCCTGCACCTCGGGCACGCCTTCGAGCACACGATCATCGACGCCCTGACCCGCCGTAAGCGCATGCAGGGTTACGAGACGCTGTGGCAGCCCGGCATGGACCACGCCGGTATCGCCACGCAGAACGTCGTCGAGCGCGAGCTGGCGAAGGAGGGCAAGTCCCGGCAGGACCTGGGGCGTGAAGCCTTCGTCGAGCGGGTCTGGCAGTGGAAGGAACAGTCCGGCGGCCAGATCTCCGGGCAGATGCGCCGTCTCGGCGACGGTGTCGCCTGGTCCCGTGAACGGTTCACGATGGACGAGGGGCTGTCCGACGCCGTCCAGACCATCTTCAAGCGGCTCTTCGACGACGGGCTGATCTACCGCGCCGAGCGCATCATCAACTGGTGCCCGCGCTGTCTCACCGCGATCTCCGACATCGAGGTCGAGTACCAGGACGACGATGGCGAGTTGGTCTCCATCAAGTACGGGGACGGGGACGAGACGCTGGTCGTCGCCACCACCCGCGCCGAGACGATGCTGGGTGACACCGCCGTCGCCGTCCACCCGGACGACGCGCGCTACGCGCACCTGGTCGGCAGGCAGATCAAGCTGCCGCTCACCGACCGTTCGATCCCGGTCGTCGCGGACGAGCACGTCGACCCCGAGTTCGGCACGGGCGCCGTCAAGGTGACGCCCGCCCACGACCCGAACGACTTCGAGATCGGCCGTCGCCACGACCTGCCGAACATCACGGTCATGGACGAGCGGGCCGTCATCACGGTCCCCGGGCCCTTCCAGGGGCTCGACCGGTTCGAGGCCCGCTCCGCCATCGTCGCGGCGCTGCGCGCGGACGGCCGGATCGTCGCCGAGAAGCGGCCGTACGTCCACTCCGTGGGCCACTGCTCGCGCTGCAAGACGACCGTCGAGCCCCGCCTGTCGCTCCAGTGGTGGGTCAAGGTCGCCACGCTCGCCAAGGCGGCCGGCGACGCCGTCCGGGACGGCCGCGTCACGATCCACCCCAAGGAGATGGAGTCCCGCTACTTCGCGTGGATCGACAACCTCAACGACTGGAACATCTCACGGCAGTTGTGGTGGGGCCACCGGATCCCGGTCTGGCACGGTCCGAACGGCGAGACCGTCGCCGTCGGCCCGAACGACGAGCCGCCGACGGGTGAGGGCTGGCACCAGGACACGGACGTGCTGGACACCTGGTTCTCGTCCGGCCTGTGGCCGTTCTCCACGCTCGGCTGGCCCGAACAGACCCCGAGCCTGGAGAAGTTCTATCCGAACTCGGTCCTGGTCACCGGCTACGACATCCTCTTCTTCTGGGTCGCCCGGATGATGCTGTTCGGCCTGTACGCGATGGACGGCACGCCGCCGTTCCACACCATCGCCCTGCACGGCATGGTCCGCGACGAACACGGCAAGAAGATGTCGAAGACCTTCGGCAATGTCGTCAACCCGCTGGACTGGATGGACAAGTACGGCGCGGACGCGGTCCGCTTCACGCTCGCGCGGGGCGCCAACCCCGGTGTGGACGTGCCGATCGGCGAGGACTGGGTCCAAGGCTCCCGTAACTTCGCCAACAAGGTCTGGAACGCCACCCGTTTCGCGATGATGAACGGCGCGACGGTCGAAGGACCGCTGCCTGACGTCCCGGAGATGTCCGCCGCGGACCGCTGGATCCTCTCCCGGCTCAACGAGACCGTCGCCCAGGTCGACGCGCTCTACGAGGACTACCAGTTCGCCAAACTCAGCGACGCCCTCTTCCACTTCGCGTGGGACGAGGTCTTCGACTGGTACGTCGAGCTGTCCAAGACGACGTTCTTCGCGGGCGGCGAGCAGGCCAAGGTCTCCGGGCGCGTCCTCGGCGAGGTCCTGGACGTCACCCTGCGGCTGCTGCACCCGATCGTGCCCTTCGTCACCGAGACGCTGTGGACCACGCTGACCGGCAAGGAGTCGGTGGTCGTCGCCGACTGGCCGGCCGACTCCGGCTTCCGCGACGAGGCCGCCGAGCGCGAGATCGAGCACGTTCAGCAGGTCGTCACCGAGGTCCGCCGCTTCCGGGCCGACCAGGGTCTCCAGCCGGGCCAGAAGGTCCCCGGCCGGCTCGACCTGTCCGCGACGCCGCTCGCCGCGCACGAGGCGGCCATCCGTCAACTGCTGCGTCTCCAGGAGGAGGGCGACGCCTTCCAGGCGACCGCGACCCTCCCGGTCGCGGGGGCCACGGTCGCGCTCGACCTGTCCGGCACGATCGACGTCGTGGCGGAGCGCAAGCGGCTGACGAAGGACCGGGACGCGGCCGAGAAGGAGAAGCAGCAGGCCACGGCGAAGCTCGGCAACGAGGCGTTCCTCGCCAAGGCCCCGGACAACGTGGTCGACAAGATCCGCGGCCGGCTGACCAAGGCGGAGGCGGACATCGAGCGCCTCACCGCGCAGCTCGCGGCCCTCCCGGAAAGCTGACCGGAGAACTCCTCGGAGAGCCGACCGGAGAGCCGACCGGAGAGCCGACCGGAAGGCCGACGGCCGACGGACAGGGCCCTACGGGGCGGGGCGGCGAACACGCCGTACCCGCTCCGTAGACTGGTCCTGTGAGCGAGCACCAGCCCGACCAGCCAGACCAGCCCGGCGAGTACGACGACGGATTCGACGACATCGTCCACGCCGAGACCACCCGCGACCCCGACCTCGCCGTGATCGAGACCGGCAGCCGCACGCTGCGCGCCCAGGCGGGCCCCCCGCAGGGCGACGGCGTCCCGGCCCGGCCCACCGACCCGGAGGTCGACAAGGCGCTGCGCGCCGTCGAGCAGGAGCTGGCCGGCCGCTGGGGCGAGACCAAGCTGGAGCCCTCGGTCGCGCGCATCGAGGCGCTGATGGACGTGCTCGGCGACCCCCAGCGGGCGTACCCGTCGATCCACATCACCGGCACCAACGGCAAGACGTCCACGGCCCGCATGATCGAGGCCCTGCTCGGCGCCTTCGACCTGCGCACCGGCCGCTACACCAGCCCGCACGTCTCGTCGGTCACCGAGCGGATCAGCCTCGACGGCGAACCGATCTCCCCGGACCGGTTCATCGAGACGTACGAGGACATCAAGCCGTACGTCGACATGGTGGACGGCGCGCAGGAGTACCGGCTCTCGTTCTTCGAGGTGCTCACCGGCATGGCGTACGCGGCCTTCGCGGACGCCCCGGTCGACGCCGCGGTGGTCGAGGTCGGCATGGGCGGCAGCTGGGACGCGACGAACGTCATCGACGCGACCGTCGCCGTCGTCACCCCGATCGACCTGGACCACACCGACCGGCTCGGCAACACACCGGGCGAGATCGCCGTGGAGAAGGCCGGGATCATCAAGCAGGGCGCGACGGTCGTCCTGGCGCAGCAGCCGGTGGACGCGTCGCAGGTGATGCTGAAGAAGGCCGTCGACGTGGACGCGACGGTGGCGCGCGAGGGCATGGAGTTCGGCATCGTGGCCCGCGAGGTCGCGGTCGGCGGCCAGATGCTGACGCTGCGCGGTCTCGGCGGCGAGTACGAGCAGATCTTCCTCCCGCTGCACGGCGCCCACCAGGCGCACAACGCGGTGGTGGCGCTGGCGGCGGTCGAGGCGTTCTTCGGGGTCGGCGCGGAGCACGCCCGCCCGATGGACCTGGACACGGTGCGCGCGGCGTTCGCCTCCGTGGTCTCGCCGGGCCGGCTGGAGGTCGTACGGCGCTCCCCGACGGTGGTCCTGGACGCGGCGCACAATCCGGCGGGCGCGCGGGCCGCGGCGGCGGCGATCGGTGAGTCGTTCGGCTTCAGCAGACTGATCGGAGTGGTCGGCGCGAGCGCCGGCAAGGACGTGCGGGGGCTCCTCGAAGCCCTGGAGCCGGTCCTCGCGGAGATCGTCGTCACGGAGAACTCCAGCGACCGGTCGATGAGCGCGGACGAGCTGGCGGCGGTGGCCGTGGACCTGTTCGGCAACGACCGGGTGCAGGTCGAGCCGCGGCTCGACGACGCGCTGGAGGCGGCGATCACGCTCGCCGAGGAGGACGACGAGTACGCGGGCGCCGGGGTGCTGGTGACCGGTTCGGTGATCACGGTCGGCGAGGCCCGGCTGCTTCTGGGAAAGGGCTGATGGCATGCGTACGCTCTGCGCGTCGACGCTGATCGGTGAGTTCTTCGTGATCGGCTTCGCCGGGCTCGTCGCCATGAAGTCCGACGACATGTCGATGGCGACGGTGTGGACGGTCTGCGGTGTCGCGATGCTGCTGTCGCTGCTGCTGTGCGGAATGATCACCAGGCCGGGCGGGGTCCAGCTCGGCTGGGCGTTCCAGATCGCCCTGGTCGCGGGCGGGTTCGTGGTGCCGGTGATGTTCTTCCTGGGGGTGCTCTTCGGTGTGCTGTGGTGGGCCTCGGTCCACTACGGACGCAAGATCGACGCGGCGAAGGCGCGCTGGGCCGAGCAGTCCGCCGCCCGGCCGTCGGCGGAGCCGCAGACCTAGGAGGACGTCCCCCCGATCGGGCCGGATCGACCGGACACACCCCGGGCCCCGTTTGCGGACCGGTCCCACGAGTGCCCGTGCCAGGACCGGGTACGGCGCGCCCCGCGCGCCCCTGTAGCCTCACACCACCTTCACCCGTTTGCCCGCAGTGAATGCCCGCAAGGAGCCGCACACCATGACCCAGCGCACTCTCGTCCTCCTCAAGCCGGACGCCGTCCGCCGCTCGTTGGTGGGAGAGATCATCGGCCGTATCGAGCGCAAGGCCGGCTGGAGCATCACCGCACTGGAGCTGCGCACGCTCGACGGGAGCACGCTGGAGCAGCACTACGGCGAGCACAAGGGCCGGCCGTTCTACGAGCCGCTGATCGAGTTCATGGCGTCGGGCCCGGTCGTCGCGCTGGTCGTCGAGGGCGAGCGCGTCATCGAGGGCGTACGCGCCCTGGCGGGTCCCACTGACCCGATCGCCGCAGCGCCGGGGTCCATTCGGGGGGACTTCGGAACGATCGTCCGGGAGAACCTCATCCACGCCTCGGACTCCGAGGAGTCCGCCATTCGGGAACTGAAACTTTTCTTTCCCGAACACTGAAAGACACCCCTTACCCTGGTCTTTCCTGACCACACGTCAGCCATACAGCGCTGAGCGCGCCTGCGGCGACCGACGGAATTCGGCCACCCCCGGCATATGCGGAGCCAGATCGGGAACGCATGGCTGCGACACATCGTCACCTTTATTAGAGGTGGATCTACCGCGCCGCGTCAGCGGAGGCGGCACTACGATGGAAGCCTCCACGCCACAGCATCCACCTCGCCATCCTGAAAAGCCGTCAATGCTCGATTTGGGAAGGCCAGACGCATCCTCATGGGGAACAAGATGTCGTTCATCGGCCGTGACATGGCTGTCGACCTCGGGACCGCCAACACGCTGGTGTACGTCAGGGGTCGAGGGATCGTGCTCAACGAGCCGTCCGTCGTCGCCATCAACACCAACACGGGCGGCATCCTCGCGGTCGGCGCCGAAGCGAAGAAGATGATCGGCCGGACACCGGGCAACATCGTTGCCGTCCGGCCACTGAAGGACGGCGTGATCGCCGACTTCGAGATCACCGAACGCATGTTGCGCTACTTCATTCTCAAGATCCACAAGCGCCGCTATCTGGCCCGCCCGCGGGTCGTCGTCTGTGTGCCCTCCGGCATCACGGGAGTCGAGCGACGCGCCGTCATCGAGGCGTCCACCCAGGCGGGCGCCCGTCAGGTGCACATCATCGAGGAGCCCATGGCCGCCGCCATCGGCTCGGGACTCCCCGTCCACGAGGCGACCGGCAACATGGTCGTGGACATCGGCGGCGGCACCACCGAGGTCGCGGTGATCTCGCTCGGCGGAATCGTCACCGCCCAGTCGATCCGGGTGGCCGGTGACGAGCTGGACAACGCGATCATCCAGCACATCAAGAAGGAGTACTCGCTCCTCCTCGGTGAGCGCACCGCCGAACAGATCAAGATCACCATCGGTTCGGCCTACGACCTCGACAAGGACGAACACACCGAGATCCGTGGCCGCGACCTGGTGTCGGGGCTGCCGAAGACCGTCGTCATCTCGGCCGCCGAGGTCCGCAAGGCCATCGAGGAGCCGGTCAACGCCATCGTGGACGCGGTGAAGACCACGCTCGACAAGTGTCCGCCGGAGCTGTCCGGCGACGTGATGGACCGCGGCATCGTCCTCACCGGTGGCGGCGCCCTGCTGCGCGGCCTCGACGAGCGGCTGCGCCGTGAGACCGGCATGCCCATCCACATCGCCGAGGACCCGCTGGATTCGGTGGCTCTCGGCTCCGGCAAGTGCGTCGAGGAGTTCGAGGCCCTTCAGCAGGTGCTGGACGCCTCGCCGCGCAGATGACGGATCAGCGGCCGGCCACCGGCCACTGAACCGCGCAGATCATGAAAAGGGCGAATATCCCCCGGGCCTCAACAGGCCCGGGGGACACCCCATATGGAACGCTGACGTCTCCGCCGGTGGATCGTTGATATACAGACAAGACCAATCCGATGTGCCAATTGAGACGAATCCCATCCGGGTGATTTCCGCGATTCGCACGAAAATTTCCGACGAGGCATTCCAACGAGGAAGGCACGGCCGCCGCACGTGAGGGACACACGAGAGAGCCGGCTGCTCCTGGTGCTGCTGATCGCCATCGCGTTCGCACTGATCACGGTGGATATCCGCGGGGGAGAGGCGTCACCCGTCGACGGTGCCCGACAGGCCGCGGCCACGGTCTTCGGACCGGTGCAGAACGGGGTCTCGAAAGCCGTCGACCCGGTCGGCAACGCCATCGGGGCCGTACGCGACTCCGGCGAACGGCACGACCGCGTCACCGTCCTGGAGCGGGAGAACGCGGCGCTCAAGCAGCGGCTCGGCAGCGACGACCGCAACCGCAGCCGCGTACAGGAGCTGGACAAGCTCCTCGCCACCGCCGGCGCCGGCCAGTACGGCATCAAGGCCGCCGAGGTCATCGCCATAGGAGCGGCCCAGGGCTTCTCCTGGACCGTGACCATCGACGCGGGCGCCGCCGACGGCCTCAAGCGCGACATGACCGTACTGAACGGCGACGGACTCGTCGGCCGTATCACCACCGTGGGACCGAGCACCGCGACCGTACTGCTCGCCAACGACCCGGACTTCACGGTCGGCACCCGGATGGAGAAGTCCAACGAACTGGGCTTCGCCACCGGCCAGGGCGACCAGCCGCTCAACGTCCAACTCCTCAACGGCAAGGCCAAGGTGAAGAACGGCGACCGGCTGGTCACCTTCGGCTCCAGCAAGGACCGGCCGTTCGTCCCCGGAGTGCCGGTCGGTCAGGTCGTGCGCGTCGACCCCTCCGGTGGGGACCTCACGCGCGACATCTACGTCCGCCCGTACGTCGGTTTCACCAAGCTCGACATCGTCGGCGTCGTCGTCCAGGCACCCCGCGAGAACCCGCGCGACATGGTCCTGCCGAAGAAGCCCGCCAAGCCCAAGCCCACACCGACCGTCACCGTCACGGCCACCCCGTCGCCCAACGGCCCGGACGCCCAGGGTGACGGCCAGGCCAACGAGCAGGAGTAGAGCTGATCCCCATGCGCTTCAACCGGACGCTGCTCTCCGTCACCCTGGTCGTCGTCGCGCTGGTCGTCCAGGTGTCCGTACTCGCCCGGCTCCAACTCCCCGGAGCCGTACCCGATCTGCTGCTCCTCGTCGTCGTCGCGCTCGCCCTGGTCTACGGACACGTCAGCGGCGCGTTCATCGGCTTCGGCGCCGGACTCCTCGCCGACCTCGCCCCGCCCGCCGACCACGCCGCCGGACGCTACGCGCTCGTCCTCTGTGTGATCGGCTATCTCGCCGGACTCGCCAAGCCCGACAACGGCCAACTGCGCACCGCACTGGGCCCGATGGTCGTCGTCGTCGGCGCGGCCGTCACCACGACACTGCTGTACGCGGGCGTCGGCGCCCTCGTCGGCGACACCGCCGCCCGCCATGTCGGCCTCAGCAACCTGGTGATCACCTCCGCCATCTACGACCTGCTGCTGGCCCCGTTCACCGTCCCGCTGATCATGGCCCTGGCCAGACGCGCGGAGAACGACCCGCTCGGCGACAGCAAATCGAGCGGGGCCACCGACGTGGCCTCCGGATGGCTCGCGGCGGGGACCGGACTGAAGATCGGGAACCAGCGCGGCGGACTGCGGCTGAAGACGGCCCGCTCCCGCGCGGCACGGGCCGGACGGATCAAGGGGGTCAAACGACTGTGAGCAACATTCCGGAGACCGGACGGACACCGAGGGTCCAGATCCGGCTCGTCGTCATCCAGATCCTCGTCTTCTCGCTGCTGCTGACACTCGGCGGACGCCTCTGGTACCTCCAGGTCCGCAACGGAGCCGAGTACACCGACGAGGCCAAGAACAACCACGTACAGCAGGTCGTCCAGCCGGCCGTCCGCGGCTCGATCCTCGACTCGCAGGGTGTGCCGCTCGCCGACAACGAGACCCGCCTCGTCGTCTCCGCCAGCCGCACCGAGCTGATGAAGATGAAGGACAGCGGGAAAGCCGTCCTCACCCGCCTCGCCGACGTCCTCGACATGACACCCAAGGACGTCCAGGACAAGGTCAGGCTCTGCGACAACAAGACGCCGCAGCCCTGCTGGAACGGCTCGCCCTACCAGCCGATCCCCGTCACCGACGAGGCCACCACCCAGCAGGCGCTCCAGATCCGCGAACGCGCCGAGGACTTCCCCGGCATCACCGCCGAGCCCACCGCCGTCCGCCGCTACGCCGCGCCCGCCAAGGCCAACACCGCCCAGGTGCTGGGCTATCTCTCGCCGGTCACCGACGAGGAGATCACCAAGGCGCAGGACACCGACTCGCCGTTCCTCCGCTCCGACCAGGTCGGCCGCTCCGGTCTGGAGCGCACGTACGACAAGTACCTGCGCGGCGACGCGGGCGTCACCCGCTACGAGGTCGACAACCTGGGCCGTGTCATCGGCCAGGCCAAGAGCGACAAGGCCGAGCCGGGCTCCAACATCATCACCTCCATCGACGCGCGTGTGCAGGCCGTCGCCGAGTTCGAGCTGAACGAGGCGATGAAGGCGGCGCGCAAGGAGAACGACCGCAACACCAACCAGAACTACAAGGCCGACGCGGGCGCCGTGGTGGTCCTGGAGTCCAAGACCGGCCGCGTCGTCTCGATGGCCTCCCAGCCGACGTACGACCCCAACGCCTGGGTCGGCGGGATCTCCGCGAAGGACTACGCCAAGCTCACCAGCAAGAAGTCCAACTTCCCGCTGCTGAACCGGGGGATCCAGTCGCAGGCAGCGCCCGGCTCGATCTTCAAGGTCATCTCGTCGACGGCGGCGGTCAAGGCCGGATACGACTTCAACGGCAGCTACCCGTGCCCCAGTTCGTACTCCATCGGCAACCAGGTCTTCAAGAACTTCGAGTCCCAGGGCTACGGCAGCATCGACCTCGGCCGCGCCCTTGAGGTCTCCTGCGACACCGTCTTCTACGGGCTCGCGCACAAGGAATGGCAGAAGGACGGCGGCAACAAGCCCAAGAAGGGCGCCAACGACTGGTTCTACAAGACCGCCAAGCAGTTCGGCCTCGCCAAGGAGACCGGTATCGACCTCCCCAACGAGGTCGCCGGCCGGATCCCGGACCGCCAGTGGAAGCAGGACTTCTGGGAGGCCAACAAGGCCGGCTGGTGCAAGCAGGGCAAGAAGGGCGGCACCTACGTCGAGCAACTGGCGTACGAGGGCTGCCTCGAAGGCAACCGGATGCGCGCCGGTGACGCGGTCAACTACTCGATCGGGCAGGGCGACACACTCGTCACGCCGATACAGATGGCGACGATCTACGCGGCCATCGCCAACGGCGGCACGATGTACGACCCGAGCGTCGGCAAGGCGATCGTCAGCCCCGACGGCAAGAGCGTCGAGGAGATCAAGCCGAAGTCGCACGGCAAGCTGCCGATCGACCGCAAGCTGCGCGACCAGCTGGACAAGGCCCTCGCGGGAGTGGCGACCACCGGTTCGGCCGCCTGGCGGTTCGGCGGCTGGCCGCAGGACAAGATCCCGATGCACGCCAAGACGGGTACGGCCGAGGTCTACGGCAAGCAGACGACCTCCTGGTTCGCCTCGTACACCGAGGACTACACGATCGTCATGACGATCTCCCAGGGTGGTACGGGCTCCGGAGCCTCGGGCCCCGCGGTGCGCAAGATCTACGAGGCGATGTACGGCCTCGACGCGAAGGGCGGGCAGAACCTCAAAAAGGCCCTGCTGCCCAAGCCGCGTACGGCGCTGCCGAAGGTCCAGCCCGACGGCTCGATCGACGCGCCGGAGATCAAGCCGTACGTACCGGACAAGAAGCCCCTCGACGGCAACGAGATCGCGCCCGCCGGTGACAACACCGGGCCGGTGGACGACGCGAGCCCGGCGCCCGACGACGGACAGACGGCCGACGATCCGGGGCAGGCACCGAACGAGGATCCGGGCCAGGCGCCGAACGACAACGAACAGCTCGCGGGCCCACCCGCGCGGAGGGACTGAACGATGGCCGGCACGAGCGGCTTCTCCGTCTCCGGATACGGCCCCGAGCGCGGGTTGTGGGCCACCCTCGCGGCCCGTGACTCCCTGGCGCGCAGGCTGGACTGGCCGCTGCTGTTCTCCGCGCTCGCCCTCTCGGCGGTCGGGTCGCTGCTCGTCTGGTCGGCGACCCGCAACCGTACGGATCTCAACCAGGGCGACCCGTACCACTTCCTCTTCCGCCACATACTGAACACGAGCATCGGGCTGGCCCTGATGATCGGCACGATCTGGCTCGGCCACCGCACCCTGCGCGGCGCGGTGCCGGTGCTCTACGGCATCTCCGTCGTGCTCGTGCTGCTGGTCCTCACCCCGCTCGGCGCCACCATCAACGGCGCGCACGCCTGGATCGTCCTCGGCGGCGGATTCACCCTCCAGCCCTCGGAGTTCGTGAAGATCACGATCATCCTCGGCATGGCGATGATGCTCGCGGCCAGGGTCGACGCGGGGGACCAGGTCCATCCGGACCACCGCACGGTCGCCAAGTCCCTGGGCCTGGCGGTCGTCCCGATCGTGATCGTCATGATGATGCCGGACCTCGGCTCGGTGATGGTCATGGCGGTGATCGTGCTCGGCGTCCTCCTCTCCTCCGGGGCGTCCAACCGGTGGATCTTCGGGCTCGTCGGCGCCGGTGTCGTGGGCGCCGTCGCGGTCGCGGCGCTCGGGGTGCTCGACGAGTACCAGATCAACCGCTTCGCCGCCTTCGCCAACCCGGAGCTGGACCCGGCGGGCGTCGGCTACAACACCAACCAGGCGCGGATCGCGATCGGTTCGGGCGGACTCACCGGCACCGGGCTCTTCAAGGGCTCCCAGACCACCGGCCAGTTCGTCCCCGAGCAGCAGACCGACTTCGTCTTCACCGTCGCGGGCGAGGAGCTGGGCTTCCTCGGCGCCGGGCTGATCCTGCTGCTGCTCGGTGTGGTGCTCTGGCGCGCCTGCCGGATCGCCCGGGAGACGACCGAGCTGTACGGGACGATCGTGGCGGCCGGGATCATCGCCTGGTTCGCCTTCCAGTCCTTCGAGAACGTCGGGATGACGCTCGGGATCATGCCGGTGGCGGGTCTGCCCCTGCCGTTCGTGAGTTACGGAGGCACCTCGATGTTCGCGGTCTGGATCGCGGTCGGGCTGCTCCAGTCGATCAGGGTGCAGCGGCCGATGTCGGCTTGATCTGCCCGTCTGACTTGATATGCCCGTTTGACGTCGCGGGGGCTGCCACTCGGCGGTCCCTGCGGCTACGTTTGTGAAGATGGCTGACACAAAGCGCGAGATCGAACGCAAGTACGAACTCCCGAAGCGGCCGGTGGCCGGCGGCAGCGGCTCGGAGCCACACGGGCGTTCCGCCCTGCCGGACCTCACCAAGGTCCGTGTCGTCTCGGCCGTCACCCACGAGGGTGTCACCGAGCTGGACGCCGTGTACCACGACACACCTGACCTGCGGCTGACCGCCGACTCCCTCACACTCCGCCGCCGCACCGGCGGCGGGGACGAGGGCTGGCACCTGAAGTTCCCCGTCGGCGACGGCGTGCGCGACGAGATCCGGGCCCCGCTCTCCGACACCCTCCCCGACGAACTGGCCGCGCTGGTGCGCTCGCGGGTCCGCGGCGCGGAACTGACCCCCGTCGTCCGGCTGCGGACCTCCCGTGACCTCAGCCTGCTGGTCGACGGGGCCGGCCGGACGCTCGCCGAGGTCGCCGTGGACTCCGTCCGCGCCGAACGCCTGCCCGCCGGGACCGGCACCGCCGACTGGACCGAGATCGAGGTCGAGCTGGCCGACGACGGCGACCCGGCGCTGCTCGACGCCGTGGAGAAGGTGCTCCGCAAGGCGGGAGTACGCCCCGCGTCCGCCACGTCCAAGCTCGCCAGGGCCCTCGCCGACACGGCGCCCGCCGGCAAAAAGCGGGCCAGGGCGGCATCGAAGCGCGGGCCGGTCACCGCCGGGGACCATGTGCTGGCCTATCTGCGCGAGCAGGCCGACGCGATCGTCTCGTACGACTCCGCCGTCCGCCGCGACCTGCCCGACTCGGTGCACCAACTGCGGGTCGCCACCCGCCGGATGCGGTCCGCGTTCCGTACGTACAAGAAGGTGCTCGACCGCGAGGTCACCCGGCCCATCGGCGCGGAGCTGAAGTGGCTCGCCGGGGAGCTGGGCGTAGACCGCGACCAGGAGGTCCTCGCCGAGCGGCTCACCGCGAGCGTCGAGGCGCACGACACGACCCTGCTGCTCGGCCCCGTGCACGCCCGGCTCCAGATCTGGGACGCCGCGGGCCGCACCGACGCGCGGGCCAGGACCCTCGCCGTACTCGACAGCGCCCGCTATCTGCGTCTGCTGGACTCGGTGGAGGCGCTGCTCGCCGATCCGCCCCTGCTGGCCGGCGCCGACCACAAACCGGCCAAGGTGCTGCCCCGGGCGATCCTCAAGGACTACGCGCGCCTCGCGGGCCGTGTCGAGCACGCGCTGGGACTCGCTCCGGGGGAGGAGCGCGATCTGGCGCTGCACGACGCCCGCAAGGCCGCCAAACGGGCCCGTTACGCCGCCGACGCGGCCGGGCCCGCCCTCGGGAAGCCCGCGAAGCGCTTCTCGAAGCGGATGAAGGCCGTGCAGAGCGTGCTCGGCGACCACCAGGACAGCGTGGTGGCCCGCGACGCCCTGCGCGACCTCGCGATCCAGGCCCACGCCGCCGGTGAGTCCGCCTTCACCTGGGGACTGCTGTACGGCGAGGAGGAGGCGCGGGCCGCGGACCGGGAGCGCGAACTGCCCCGCGTCTGGCGGAAGTCGGCGAAGCCCGGGCTGCGGAGGGCGCTGGCGGGCTGAGGGAGGATTCCCGCGCGGTGAGGGGCGGTCGGCGGTCGGGGTAGCCTGGTTGGTCACCCCACCCTCGTCACCCCGTCACCCCCGTCAGCCCACGAAAGTCGCCGTGATGTCTGCTGTTGAATCGGTCTTCCCACAGCTCGAAGCTCTGCTCCCGCATGTGCAGAAGCCGATCCAATACGTCGGTGGTGAACTCAACTCCACCGTCAAGGACTGGGACGAGTGCGACGTCCGCTGGGCGCTGATGTACCCCGACGCCTACGAGGTCGGGCTGCCCAACCAGGGCGTGATGATCCTCTACGAGGTCCTCAACGAGCGTGAGGGCGTGCTCGCGGAGCGCACGTACAGCGTCTGGCCCGACCTCGAAGCGCTGATGCGCGAGCACAGGGTCCCGCAGTTCACGGTGGACGCGCACCGCCCCGTCTCGGCCTTCGACGTCTTCGGGCTCTCCTTCTCCACCGAGCTGGGCTACACCAACATGCTTACGGCGCTCGACCTGGCCGGGATCCCGCTCAACGCGGCGGACCGCACCGTCGACCACCCGATCGTGCTCGCGGGCGGCCACGCGGCGTTCAACCCCGAGCCGATCGCCGAGTTCATCGACTGCGCCGTGATCGGCGACGGCGAGCAGGCCGTCCTGACGATCACCGAGATCGTCCGGGCCTGGAAGGCCGAGGGTCGGACCGGTGGCCGCGAGGAACTGCTGCTGCGGCTCGCCAAGACCGGCGGGGTGTACGTCCCCGGCTTCTACGACGTGGAGTACCTGCCGGACGGCCGTATCGCCCGCACCGTCCCCAACCGGTCCGGCGTCCCGTGGCGGGTCTCCAAGCACACCGTCATGGACCTGGACGAGTGGCCGTACCCGAAGCAGCCCCTCGTCCCGCTCGCCGAGACCGTGCACGAGCGCATGTCCGTCGAGATCTTCCGCGGCTGCACGCGCGGCTGCCGCTTCTGCCAGGCCGGCATGATCACGCGACCCGTGCGGGAGCGCAGCATCACCGGCATCGGCGAGATGGTCGAGAAGGGGCTCAAGGCGACCGGCTTCGAGGAGGTCGGCCTGCTGTCGCTGTCCTCCGCCGACCACAGCGAGATCGCGGATGTCGCCAAGGGCCTCGCCGACCGGTACGCGGAGGAGAAGATCGGCCTCTCCCTCCCGTCCACCCGCGTCGACGCCTTCAACGTCGACCTCGCCAACGAACTGACGCGCAACGGCCGCCGCTCCGGCCTCACCTTCGCCCCCGAGGGCGGCTCCGAGCGGCTGCGCAAGGTCATCAACAAGATGGTCTCGGAGGAGGACCTGATCCGTACGGTCTCCACCGCGTACGGCAACGGCTGGCGCCAGGTGAAGCTCTACTTCATGTGCGGGCTGCCGACGGAGACCGACGAGGACGTCCTGCAGATCGGCGACATGGCGGTCAAGGTCATCGCCGAGGGCCGCCAGGTCTCCGGCCAGAACGACATCCGCTGCACCGTCTCCATCGGCGGCTTCGTACCCAAGCCGCACACCCCCTTCCAGTGGGCGCCGCAGCTCAGCGTCGAGGAGACCGACGCCCGGCTGCTGAAGCTCCGCGACAAGATCCGCGCGGACAAGAAGTACGGCCGCTCGATCGGCTTCCGCTACCACGACGGCAAGCCCGGCATCGTCGAGGGCCTGCTCTCGCGCGGCGACCGCCGGGTGGGCGCGGTGATCCGCGCGGTCTACGAGGACGGCGGCCGGTTCGACGGCTGGCGCGAGCACTTCAGCTACGACCGCTGGATGACCGCCGCCGCGAAGACCCTCCCGCAGGCCGGCCTGGACGTCGACTGGTACACCACCCGCGAGCGCACGTACGAGGAGGTCCTGCCCTGGGACCACCTGGACTCCGGTCTCGACAAGGACTGGCTCTGGGAGGACTGGCAGGACGCCCTCGACGAGACCGAGGTCGAGGACTGCCGCTGGACGCCGTGCTTCGACTGCGGGGTGTGCCCGCAGCTCGACCTCGACATCCAGATCGGCCCGACGGGCAAGAAGCTGCTGCCGCTGACGGTGAAGAACGGCTCTTGATCTGTGGAACAGGCGTGGGGTGGATGAAGCGGTAGGGGCGGATCGCTGGGGCGCTCTCGGCGACTACTGCGGCTGAGGCTCTGAAGATCCTGGCTTCGCTCGGAGTGCTGCGGGTCGGGCCCAGGTCTCGGAGGGCGGCGGGGAAGACCCCGCTACCCGCGGTTCGAACCGTCCTGAGTGAGGCCGGCTTCACCAGTGAGGTTGAGTGGGTGGCCAAGCAATTCACCCTGCGCGCCGCCCATATGACTGGCGAGTCCCGTCCATGCGCCACGGGCATAGCGCGGACGGGGCCCGTTCGGCGGTCAGGCGGCTTTCCGGTGCTCCGCCCAGCGTTGGGACGCGCTGAGGATTCCAGCCGTCCAGGGGTCCGGGTCTGTTCCCGCGATTTCTTCCCATACGTTCGCGGTCGCCAGCGCGAAGGCGGTGACCGCTTCGGGCGCTGCCCTTTGCCATGACGGAACTCTTGCCGCCCACTTCTCCGCCGACCGGGGGTCGTGCTTGCCGGCTGCCATGAGCCACACGACCCAATAGGCGGGGTCCAGCCATGCCGCGCCACGTGTGGCCCAAGCCCAGTCAACGAGATAGGCATTGCCGTCCACCATGACATTCTCGTTGTTCAGGTCAGTGTGAACCAAGGAGTTGCCCGCGAAGTGGTCTACGTCAGTCGGTTTGGCCGCGTACGACTCCAGGCGCTGTTCCGCGTGCCGCAACTCGACATCGGGGCAGGCAACTTCCCCCAGCCGGTGCAGCAGGTTCACAACCTTCGGGAGATCCGCCGAACCTGGTGAGTAGTCCGCGTGGTGGCCGTCCAAGGATTCGAACCCCAAGAGCACCCATCCGCATTCTTCGATGCGCCAGAGAAGAACGGGGGCGATTCCGCGTAGGTAAGGGTTTACCTCCGCTTCGCGGTGCTGCGTCCATACGCGCTTGTGATCGGCTCGCAGTCCCTTGACGAAACATGCACCGGTAGCGCTGTATACCCGTGCCGCAATTTCGCTGTTTAAGCCCTGACTTACGGTCTCGCTCTTGATGATCGCCCCCGTGCAGTGCTCGACGCCGGCCAGCACGGCGGAAGGGAGATCATCGAATGAAATTCGCGTTGTTGCCACAGTTCCCAGACTCTCACACGACGTTCCACGCGGGCTTCACGGCGTACGAACACCGTGAGGCCCGCGCGGGGGTGCGTTCCGGCGCCTAGTTGTACGGGTTGTCGTTCCCGCAACCCGGTGTGGACTCTTCGGTCAGAGACTCCACGTCATCCACGAAGACGAGTCCGGCGGGTTGGGGAGTGGTCGGCCGCATGGCCGTTGTCAGTGTGGGGCGGGGCGTGATCTCTACGGTGACAGCAGTCATGCCGTCTCATCTCCATTGTCGTGTTGGCAGTAGGTGTTGAGTGGTGCCTTCGCTTCTTGGTACGCCTTGGCGAGTGGCCGGCATACCCGGCATGTGGCCGAGAGCTGGCAGCCGCTACAGCCACCGGAGCGAAGCATTTGGGCGTCTGCGATGGCAGGCAGACGCAGCAGGCCGTCGAGTCCCTCGGTCATGAGGCCAATGGGGTTTTCACGGCCGACTTTGCACATGGTGGCGAACCCGTGGGGGTCTACGTGAAAGAAGGTGTGTCCGGCCGGACAGCCTTTGAAGACAGAGGATTTGTCCAGGAAGCCCGGGGCCTGAGCGGCGAGCGGTTGAGGGTTGCCGTCGTAGGTTGGGGAGATGTTCGCGTACTCCGTGTACGTCGTTGCGTACTCGTCCGCGATTTCCCGCATGGCCTGTACTTCATGCGCGTTGTGCTTTGTGACGATCAACGCGAGTTCGAGTGGCACATTTGCTTCTTTGGCCGCCTTGAGCCCTTTCGTGAGCAGCTTGAACGCGCCCGGCTTACGTGTGAGAGAATCGAAACTCTCGGGGCTCGCCCCGTACAGTGAGACCGTCACCTTGTGTGGCGGCATCGCAGAAAGCAGTTCGATGATTTCCGGCCGGTGCAGCCTCGATCCGTTCGTCAGAATCTCGACGAGCATTCCGAGGATGAACGCCTGACGGTAGGAATGCGGGAAGTCCCGATCTATGGTGGGTTCACCTCCCGTGAACTGGAGCCACAAGACTCCCGCATCGCGGAGCATTGAAAGCAGCCGGTCTTTCTCGTCGCGGGGCAGACCCTCGAAGGCCCGTTCCGCAAGGTAGCAATGTTCGCAGTTGAAATTGCAACCCTTGTTGATCTCCCAGGTCGCCCGGCTGTAATTCAGCGGGGTAACCGGACGTACCAGCACGTTGCCCCTGGCTGGTTGCCCGGAGAGTTCAAGTCCCCATGCTTCGCGGCCAGCATTGACCAGCCACCCCGGCACGTCGCGTCCGTTGGCAACCGCGCTGGATAGCTCATGGTGCATCGCTCGCGGAATCTGCATTCCCTTACGAGTACCGGGGCGCGCAATGATGAATTTGTCGCCCTGCGGACTGGCAATCACCTGGTGCATGCGGGTCCTCCGAGGTTGGTTCCCGCCCGATTACGGGTTGTCCGTACACGCGCGTGAGCGTGGATCGGGGCTGGCGGGGGCGTGTGTCCGTGGGACGCACCATCGGTGTCTGCGTCACCTTGGGGTGCTTCGCCATCTGGTTTCTCCTTGTCGTGGCCCTATGCGACGAGCAGCGCGCCCACCAGGTCGAGCGGTTCGGCGCTGTCGCCGTTACCCCGGTCGCCGTCGGTGGTGGGCTTGTCGGTCGGCTCGGCGGACGGAGCCGGGGCTATGGGGTACGCCGCCGAGCCGGGCGGGCGTGGTCGGGGTGCCAAAGCAACTCGGCGCTGCATTCCTCGACCGTCGGCGCGCCGCCCCGACGGCGGGCGTCCTCGCGCTGATTGGCCAACGCCTCGCACACGTCGCACCCTTGGACGGCCACGGGCTCAAGGCCCGGCACACTGGGACCGCCTGTCGCCGTCCTCACGTCAGCCGCCTCAGACAGACCTCGACGTGGGTCAGCAACTTCCGGTCGACCTTGGCGTACACGCGGGGGACGGACTCGGGTACGAGCCGCCAGAAGCCGCCGTTGTGGATCGTCTCTTCGAGTTCCACCAGCCCTCTGTCCTTGGGCGGGTGCACTGCCGCTGTGGGTTCGGCCATGGGTGTGCCTTTCGACAGCCAGGTCATTGAGTGAGGTCGTTCACGGCCGCGAGGAGGAGCAGCGCGCCGACGAGTGCGAGGAAGCCGAAGCAACTCGGTATCGAGAGCGTGTAGAGACACCCCCTGCCTTCGCCCTGGGGCGGCACGGCAGATGACGGGGCGGCCGGCGGACTCACGAGCTTCGGCGGTGGCGCTGAACGTGCGGGGAGTGGTGGGTTCATGCCGTGACTCAGGTGGTGGTTCGGGGCGAGGCATCCGTCTGGTTGGCGTGGGGGTTGCCGGGCGCCGGTGTCACACGCAGGAATGACGTCGTGATCCCCCGGTAGCCGCGGTGACTTGTGTTGCTGCCGGTGTGCCTGAGCACCCATTCCTCAGGGTTCGTCCGCCCGTCCGACGCTTCCGACGACTCGCCGCACGTTGTGCACTCGATCTCGTGCACAGGCCCGGACGCGCCCGGCTCGGTGTCGATGCCGAGCGTCCAGTCAGCGAGCTTGATCACCGTGCTCACCGGGGCGCCTCCTTGGTGGGTGGAGGCGCAACGAACAGTGCGGGGAGGACGTGGCACAGCGCCGCGCGTAGTGCACGCGCGCACGTGATGCTGATAGCCCCTCGTGGTGGTGGGACCAGCCAGTAGGCGCCGGGCGGCCTACAACGCCCTTGGGGCGGCAACTCCAGATCCGTCGTCACGCTCAGAGGACCGTCGGCAGACATCGCCGGCCACTTGGCAGCGGCGCCCGGTTTGATGAAGAAGTAGACGCCTGGCACCGCAGGGTCCACGGCCACCGTGCCGGGAGGGTTGATCCGGGCCAGGGCCTGAAGGCCGTAGTACCTGCCGACCCGCAGCACCTCCCAACCCGGGAGCGTTGACGCGCTGCCGCGGCGCGGGAGAACACTCGGTGGTTCCGTCATCCATGAGGCTCATCTCGTAGACCACTGCTGTGAGCAGGAAGCTACGGCGAGTACGCGACGACGACCCGAACTCTCAGTTCGGGTGAACTTTCAGTTCCGGTCGGCTAAGCGATTCCCAAGCGCTCAGCGAGATCGGACGCCTGGTGCCGGAAGGTAGGACGTACACGTTGGACGAGGCCCGTCACCATGCTGGTCGCGACGGCACTTCGTGCCATGTCCTCGGCACTCAGTTTCTCCAGGTCCAGGAGGTGGACCAGGACAGCAGCGTCGTCCCGCCGCTGGTCGTAGCAGCGGGCAAGCTCAAGCGTGAACGTGAACTGCCGCTCCCTGCTGGGGAGCTGAGAGATGTCCACCTCGTCAGCAAGGCGTAGACCCTCCGCGCACTGGCCGGCGAGCATCTCGATGCTCAGGGCGTGAAGGCCGATGTTCGTGGGACCGAAGACGGTCCACATGACGTTGGACTCGCCAGCCTTCTTGCCGAGCGGGGCCGCCTTCTTCGACAGGCGCCGGCGAGCGTCCCACCACTTCTTTCGCTGGGCTTCCGCGACGACACAGACCAGTTCGAGCGCCCCTTGCACGGCGGCCTTCTCTGCACTCTCCGGGACCGAGCGCAGTTGCTCGATCGCGATGTCGGCGACCTCGTGCGCTTCCTGCGCACCACCGTCCTGGGACAACAGGCAGTGGCCCAGGTTCCAGTGCGCCGCAGCGATCCGGATCGGATCGTCCGCGTCCTCCGCCGCGCGACGGGCCCGGTCGGCAACCATGAGAGACAGGTCGAGCCGGCCGGACCGACGGCAGTACGACCTCATGAGTCCGTAGAAGTCGGCCGCCGTACGGAGCACGTCGCGCCGAGCGGACGCGTCACTCGCCGAGCGGTGAGCCCGGACGGAATGCTCAACATCCGCGATGAGTACGGGCAGCACTTCCTCAATCTCGGTGAATCGCTCCGAACTCTTCTGCCACGTGCGCCAAGCCTCCTCCACGCGCTCGCGCAGCGCCGCAGGGCCTACAGCCGGTCCTGGGCTGGTCGCGCCGTACCCCAGCAAGGCGCGTGCCACGTCAGGGGAGGTTGTCAGCGAGGCCGTCGCTCTGGTCGGCGACTCGTCAGAAAGAAGGGCCGAGACCGGCACCTGTAGCTCGGCGGCAATCCGCGTCAACAACCCGGGTGACGGGGTGCGTTTCTCGTTCTCGATCATCGAGAAGTACCGCTCTGTGACACCACACAGCCCTGCGACGGCGGCCATCGACCGGTTGCCGTGCTTGCGCCGGTAGTGCCGGATACGCGCCCCGACGATCAGCGTTGGTGTTTCCGCCATCAGCCCTCCCGATTACGACAGAGTAGGACGGACCGCTCCGCCATGGGGACCTTCCGCAACATGGTGGATATTGTGATCAATTCTGGGGAGGGGCGACACATGCCTCTGGTCCTGTGGGACATCGACCACACACTCATCGAGACACGTGGCGTAGGACGCGACCTGTCCGCCGCTGCATTCGCGGAGGTGACCGGTCAGCCCATGCGAGAGCAGGCCACGATCGACGGGATCACCGAAGCCGTGATCTTCCGGGAGACCGCGAAACTGCACGGCCTCACAACCGACCGCACTGACTTCGAACGATTCGCGCGGGCTCTCGCACAGCAACACGTAACGCACGCAGCGGAGTTGAGAGAACGCGGTGCGGCGCTCGCGGGAGCTGCTGCGGCCCTGGATGCTCTCTCCCTCGCGAGCGTCCGGCAGACCGTGGTGACCGGCAACGTCCGTGCTGTTGCGGAAATCAAGCTGGGCGTCTTCGGCCTGGACACCCACATTGAATGGGACGCCGGCGCGTACGGAGAGGACGCGGATCTTCGGCCCGCTCTCGTTGATATCGCCCTTACCCGTTCGTCCACTGCTGCGGGGAATGCGGTGCTGATCGGGGACACGCCAGCGGATGTTGAAGGCGGGCTGGAGAACGGTGTGCACGTCATCGCCGTGGCGACAGGCCACAGTTCGGCAGCCGAGCTGCGTAAGGCAGGCGCTCACCATGTCCTGGACGACCTCACCGACGTCAACCGCCTACTCGATCTCATCACTGACCGGGCGTAAATCGCCCAGTCCACCGCGATGCTGACATCGCGATCTACCGACGCCCGAGATCCTGCTGCTGAGTTCGGCGACGGCGTCCGCGTGCTCGCGCTTTTGGACGGCGAGATCGCGGCCCCGGGGAAAGGGCGACCGCAGCAGACAGATTGGTGTGCGCGGCGGAGCACAATCGCTTGACGTTGCTACCGCAAAGATTGCGAACTCTTGATTCGTCGGGACGACCACGCCACCCCAGCCATAGACCTCTGTCCGTCCCGGCAGTTGCCCGATGCCCCCGCACCCCTCGCCCCATCCGGGGCTCTTGCAGCGCGGGGGTCTTTTACCTGTCCGACGGAGGTCGCCGCGGATGCCGCTGAGGGTGACGGGTGGCTGTGGTGGTGCTGGGCGATGGCCCGGTGGGCTGGCTCGGCGGCTTGGCCTCTCGGTGTGGCGTCGTGGTTGGTCGGGTTGCTTCCTGGGTTCTGTCGCGCAGCCCGCGTGAGCGGGCCGCCTTGTTGGGGCTGCCACAGGACTCGACCAGAAGTATCCCGGTGCCGCCAGCCGGGACTTCAACCACCGAAGCAGGTGGCTTGGTCGAGTCTGTTGAGGTTCACCGGCCGCCCCTATGGAAGGTTTGGCCGGAGTGAGTAACTTGAACAAGAAGGCGATCGCGATCGCCTTCTCGCTGATCCTGGGGATCATCTGTGGCTGCGTTGTGGCTGCGATTAAGGCGTCGGCACTGGAAGGTGTCTCGGTTGGAGCTGCTGCCGCCGGGGTTTTCTTCTTTGCTGACCTTGGCGTAATCACGCTCTTCCTCGGCGGCGGCGGCGCGTCCTCAGCCGGGTCGTAGCGTGGGGGCTCCTCTCGGGCGTTGTCTCGCTGCTGCCTGGTCCGGTTTTGCGGCTGTGTCCATCTGCCCGCAGCTCGACCTCGACATCCAGATCGGCCCGACGGGCAAGAAGCTGCTGCCGCTGATGGTCAAGAACGGCTCTTGACGTGTGAGAACGGTGCGGTTGACCTGTAACCGTCTTGTACGGGCGGGTTGGCCGGGTTTCCCTGGCCGCGCGCAGGAGGTCCTGGAGCACGCTTTGGGCTGCAGAATCCTGCATTCGGCTCTGTCGTTTCTGGCGAGCGAGACCCTCGCCAGACCGGTCAGTGGCCGGTCTGCCGTCGCGGCGCCAGTTGGCTGGGTTGCTTCGTAAGCTCGTCGGGTCGCTGGTTCGGGCTGCGCGCGCAGGCCGCCTTGATGAGGTTGAGGAGCCTTGAACGGCTCTTGTGCCGCCGCCACTTGGGCGTGGTCATGTGGACGGGTGCTGCGCGCGCCTCGTGACGGCGCGGCACAGGTGGCGGGAGCGGACGACACTGGTTGCGTGATTATCGAACGCGCGTATGTCCATCTCTCCTCGTACGACGAGGAAGCCTGGCCATGGTCGGTGCCCTGCGTCCGGCAACTGCTCGACGAAGGGCTGCGGTTCACCGCACCGGTGACTTTTCTGGTCGGTGAGAACGGCTCCGGGAAGTCGACCCTGGTCGAGGCGCTGGCGGAGGGATTCGGCCTGGACTCCTACGGTGGCTCCCACGACTGGCGCTACGCTTCCCCGCGCGGCAAGTCGGCCCTCGGCGAGCGCGTGAGATTCGACGCCGCCTCGGGGCGCGGGCGTCGTATGGCCACCAGTTGGTCGGCCCGCAAGGGCTTCTTCCTACGTGCCGAGACCGCGCGGGACGCCCTGGGCAGGGAGGGGTTCTCGCCGGACCATGTCAGTCATGGTGAGGGCTTTCTCGGGGCGTTCCGCGGGAAGTTCCTGCACGCCGGGCTCTATGTTCTCGACGAGCCGGAGGCGGCGCTCTCCTTCTCTTCGTGCCTTGAGCTGATCGGGCACATCGACCGGCTGGCCAAGGAGGGCGGCCAGGTCATCTGTGCCACGCACTCCCCGTTGCTGACCGCACTGCCGGGCGCGGACATCATCGAGGTCGGTGAGCACGGGATGCGAAGGGTCGTCTGGGGAGAGCTCGGCGTCGTGGATCACTGGCGCCGCTATCTCGCCGACCCACACACCTATCTGCGGCACATCCTCGAACCGTAGGCGGGTCCCCCTCAGCCTTCGGGCATGGGGCGACGCGGAAGACCCGGCTCTCGACGTGTGTCAGCAGCCGTGCTGACTTGCCAACTGAGCCGCGCCGTCACAGCGCACGTCCGCATCCCGATTGGCCCTGTCTCTTATACACATCTCCGAGCCGGCACCAGGCCCCGTCCGCACGGGCCCCAGG